>CAMCFD010000039.1 GCA_945874115.1 Rickettsia typhi
ATGTCGTGCGGCTTTGAAAAATCTAGCGGAAACCGCATTGTTGCTTTTCAAAAAATTCTCAAAGATAGCGGACTTGTCGCGCCAATTCGCAAAACCCGCGGCGAAGACGTGATGGCGGCTTGTGGCCAGTTAAAATCTGAATCGGCGCGTGTTAAAAAAAATCCTCGTAATTAATTTAAAAATCTCATTTACAATTATAAAATTGTTGGTAGTTTTGTCCCGGTCTATTTGCGATAATTCACAATTTTGATATGAGTAAAGCATCTGAGCAAATTGCAACGAAGCCACAATTAACGCCATGGACAAGAAATTAAAGCAAAAGCTTTTTTAAATGTCCATGTTAAAAAATCGAATCTTTTGGTGAGAAGGTCAAGGAAATTTCGCCGCCTTCTGGCGACCGAATTGATCAGGCCGAGCATGTGCATAAACAATACAGGCAAGATTATGTAGGCCTTACTGACAATAAAAATATGACAAAAACTATCGCAATCATTGGCTTTGGCGCATCTGGAATTATGAGTTTTTATAATCTTGTCGATAAAGTGGCGCTAAATTCACTTAATATTGACATTTTTGACGACGAATTTAAGGCCGGAATTGCCTATTCAACTTCTAATATTCACCATTTGTTAAATGTTCGCGCACTCAATATTAGTGCGGTTTTCGAAGATAAAGACCATTTTGCAAAATGGCTTACAAAAAACAATTATGATTTTGGTGAATTAGATTTTGTGCCGCGAAAAATTTACGGCCTCTATTTAAATGACATCGCGGCTAAAGCCTTTAAAATGGCTAAGTTGAAAGGTGTAGCGGTTTCGATTTATCGCAAAAAAATAAGCGAAATTGCTGAAAAAAATAATGAATTTGTTATTGATAAAAAAAGCTACCAAGCCTCTATTCTTGCGGTTGGCGGCGCTATGAGTGAGAAAAATTTGTGGAAAATTAACCTTGATGATTATTTGAAAGATCCAGAAATTCACTTGCTTGGCGCGGGCTTGACCGCTTTTGATGCGATAGTTTCTTTGGTTGATAAAAATTATCAAGGCAAAATTTTTCTTCATTCGCGCACCAATAAATTGCCTCAAATTCACAGCGATAAAAATACTCATAATTTACAGCCAATTTTAAACCCAGAAGACGGATATTTGCCGCTTTCTGAGCTGTTTCGAAAATTCACGAAATTGTGTAAAAATTCTAATAATTGGCGCGCAAATTTCGACTCAATTCGTCCAATTACAGTACAATTATGGCAAAATTTAAGCGCGCAAAAGAAAAAGCAATTTATGCGCCATTGCTTCAGGCTCTATAACACACACCGCCATCGCTGTCCGCCGCAACAATATAAAATTATCGCGGATTTAATCGCAAAAAATCAAGTTATTTTGACGAAAGAAAAAATAAAATCGCCAAAACATATCGAGTGCTTGGGCTTTAATTTTTCCTTGACTAATCCTTTGATTGACGAGCTTTTGCGCAATAAAATTATCGCCAAGAACGAGCTTAATTTAGGAGTTAAATCAAGCTTCGAAAATTTCATAATAATTGGTGCTAATAATTTTGGCGAAATGTTTGAAACCACCGCAATCAACGAGCTTAAAGGTCAATCGTGGCAAGCGATGAAAAAAATTCTGTCATAATTCTGAAGAAAAAAACTCATTTTAATATAAATTTATAAGGTTTTTTAGCTTAATCTTGACTGTTCTAATAATGAAAAAGTGCTATTTTAAAGGAAAGAGAGTTAATAGAATTAGTTGCAAAAATCAACTAATTTTATTAACTTTATGATTATTGAAATTGATTTTAGATTATTGTTTTTAAGTCGAAATTCAGCTGTTAATGAGATAAATTTATATTGCTGAGAATGGCAAAAAGGCAAGTTCGATCCCTTGGTTCAAGCGCCGCAATGAAAAATTATCACGACTTTAATTCTGTGTGGTTCTTCAAATTAAATTTCTGTTTCAAGCCTCTAATATCAAGGCTTATGCCGCTTTAACTTCAAAATCAGCATTTTGGGCGAAATATTTTTGAAGCTAAAATGGCGTTGGCGTTTATCTAAAAAAATCCGCGGCTTTCTTGAAAAAGCCTTCTGACTGTGGATTATTATGTTTGTCCTTCATCAAATCGTCAAGTTTTTGCAGCAAGTTTTTTTCTTCAGCGCTTAATTTTACTGGCGTTTCAATCGCAACTTTAATAAACATGTCGCCCCTGCGCCCACCGGCGTTTAAAACCGACATTCCTTTAGATTTTAGGCGAAATTGCTGGCCGTTTTGTGTTCCTTCGGGGATTTTTAAACCAGCTTTCGTGCCGTCAATTATCGGAACTTCAATTGTGCCGCCAAGTGCTGCTGTTGTAAACTTGATTGGCACTTCGCAGTAAATGTTTTCTTCGTCGCGCGCAAAAAAATCGTGTTTTTTGACCGAGATAAAAACATATAAATCGCCAGCACCGCCGCCGCGCTGTCCTGCTTCACCTTCGTTTGTCAGCCTGATTTTGTTGCCATCGTCAACACCAGCAGGAATTTTTACGGACAGCTTTTTTTCTTTGTTTACGCGACCTTCGCCACCGCAGGTTTTGCAGGGATTTTTAATAATTTGGCCTGCGCCAGAGCAAGTTGTACAGGTGCGCTCAACTATGAAGAAGCCTTGCTGCACGCGGATTTTCCCACTGCCTTTGCAAGTTGAGCAATCAACCGGTTTCTCATTTTTATCGCCGCCAGCGCCGTTGCAACTTGCGCAAACACTTGCGATCTTGAATGAAATATTTTTGGTGGCGCCTTCAAACGCTTCTTTTAAGCTGATCTCGACGTTATATCGAACATCTGATCCTCGTGTTGATGAGCTGCGTTTTTTGCCGCCGCCACCGCGACCGAAATCGCCGAAAATATCGCCGAAATTGTTGAAAATATCGTTGAAATCGAAATCGCCAAATCCACCTTGGCCGCCTTGTCCGCCGCCGCCAAATCCACCATTTGCGCCTTGATGACCATAATTATCATAGCCTGCGCGTTTTTGTTCGTCTTTTAATACTTCATAAGCCTCGGTTGCTTCTTTAAATTTGGCTTCGGCTTCTTTGTTTCCGGGGTTTCGATCTGGGTGAAATTGCATCGCCAATTTGCGATAAGATTTCTTTATTTCTTCACCAGAAGCTGATTTGTTGACTCCTAAAATCTCATAATAATCTCTTTTGCTCATTTTTGTAAAATTTCGTCTGTTTTAGAATAATTTCATGCAAGTTTTAATATTAACAGCTATTTTATGAAATGCAATGCGCTTAGTTTTTATGGCTTAGATCATTTCCTGTTAATAATTAACCAGTTATGCTTCATAATTTTGTCCTAAAATATCAAATAAAACCCAACCACGTCGCCTCGTATGATCGATTTTTATTTAAAATTTTATCCACGAAAATTATTTTGCCTAGCGGTATAAGACTTTAGATAATAATTGTTTCGTGATTTTTCAAGTGGCTTTTTGTGCAAGAATAACTGGACATTTTAGTTGATTCACTAGAGCCCTATATTTCGCCCGATTTTCGCCTATGTCTAAGTTGTGCCAGCTTTTGCGCTGGTGATTTGTGATTCAATAGTTTCGACTCTTCGCGATTCTGTGCTCACTTCATAATTTAAATCTTCAACCTCTTTTTTCAGAGCGCTGATTGCCTTAGAGTCGCCGCCAGAACTTTCGAGTTTTGACAATTCATATTCTTTGGTTGCCATTTCAAACTTCTTCATTTTCAGCTTGCTTTCAGAAATCATTTTGCTTGATTCGAAACTTGAAACCAGAACGTTATCAACAAGAGCGCCAGATTTAGCGCCACCAATTGACACGTCTCCAGTTGTTAATCCGATGTTTGAAGATTGTATTGCCAAGGCGTCAGCAATAGATTGTCCAACCGACAAGTCTGCTTCTTTCATCAGAATCGAATGATCTTTTTCAAGTGCACCCAAGCTTTGAGCGGCAAGGGCTGCGGCCTCAGCATCGTTGGCTTTTCTTGCCTGAGTGAGGCTCTCTTCATATTCCGCAATTCTTTCGTTCATGTTAGCGATATCTTGCTTCGTCTTTTCGGCGGCGCTTATTCTGTCCTCAACTTCTTCAAGCTGAGATCTGAGTGAGTCTTTCGCATTTAAGTCAGATCTTTCAAATGCAGAGTCATCTCCAGTTCTTAAGCGGTTCCATCTGGCTTGCGCTTCAAATAAGCTGTTGCCGTCTATATCAATTAGACCGTCGCGATAATTTTCAATGCCGCCATTTTTCTTCATTATTTCTTTCCAATTAGGATTTCCGGTAAGCTCATCTATTTTGGCCATATGGCTCGCCTGCATTGTTTTATAATCAAGATAAGCTTGGTGTTGCATTTCTAGTTTTCTGGAAGCGCTTGCTCCAACCAATTCGCGATTTAATTTTTCTGCAACTCTGCCGTCCAAAGCCTGTTTGTGGAATTCGCGTTTTTTATCAATTTCCTCCATTCTAGCTTGCTTTGCTCTCTCAATTTCTCTTTGTTCGAAGCTTGTTTTGGCGTTTTTATCCTGAGCTTTATAATAATTTTCGGCTTTAATTTTCTCAAGACCAGCTTCGCCATTGGCTAAATATTTTCTAGAAGAATCTTGCATTGCATTTTTTGTCAGCGAATCAAGAGATCTAGCCGCAGAAGCAGAAACTTTCGCGCCGGTCAGGCGATCTTTAAAGCTTATTTTGCGCTCATCAACCATTTTCATAAATTCTTTTGCGTGCTTTGGAGTGTTAAACGCCTCACCTTCTTTTTTACCTTTTTTCTCAAATTGCCTGTCTTTTAAATGTTGTAGATATTTATTAGTCAAATTATCATCATCGCCAAATCTTTTTGCTGCTTGTTTTGAGGTTAATTTCCCTTCGTGTCTGATGAATTTATTCATATTGCTCAAATGACTATCAATTGAACTGCTTCCGCCAGCCAAGTTGCTGCTTGCCCAGCGTCGCGCATCTTCTTCAAGTTGTCTCGTCATGTCTTTGCCAAGTGGAATTTGGCTTGGATCAAGCTTTTTCAGTTGTTTTGCTTGAGTCTTTATGAAGCTTTTTAACGGATCTTGAACTAATTTTTTATCAAGCCTGTCCGCAATAGTTTTGTTCGTCATATCATAAAGCGCTGCCTTAGTAGGATTTTCAGTCTTCCAAGTATTAATTCCCTGCTTTGGATCATTCATAACAAAGTTGCGCACCGCCATATCAAAATCTTTTCCTGTTAAGCCTTTTTTAGTTGCCGCCGCTTTACCTTTTGAAATTGCGCTGTCTATCGTTGCGTCGCGAAGAAGGCTTCTTGGGCCTCTAAACGGAATTTTGTTTAACACCGAATCGGCAGCACCAGAAAGGCCTGAAGCGCGAGATATTGCGCGTGCTCCTCTAAACGCAGCGCCGCCACCGTCACCAATAACAGTGCCCGCAGCGCTTTTCGCAAGCCCCAAGCCCTCACTAATCATTCCTCCCGCAACTTTAAATCCTTTCGCCGCGAATGGAGTACCGTCTCCACCTTTATTGGCAATGCCTCCGATTGAAACAAGAGAACCCGCCAAAGTCGGGATTTGTTCTAAAATGACATTGGCCATAAAAATAAATATCGCCAAAGTTGTCAACATCGACATCCATTCAATCATGTTTCGGTCGAGTTTTGCCTTCAAGATTTTTATGTTGAAAAAGCCGTTAGCCAAATAGTCGGCACAAACCGGATAATGTAAAATTTCGTTGAATTTTTTGTCAATTAACGTCACTAATATAAATAACAGCAAGAATAAAATAACGATTTCAAGCGACCTTGCGCCGATGAATCCTATCCATTTCTTAAACATTTCGTTGGTTTGCTTAAACAGCGAAAATGAAATGAAAATTGGACCCAAGGCAAGCGCGAAAATCAGTTTCATTAAAGTCACCGCATAAGCCGAAGCCGCAATCAACATTACGTAGGTGAAAAAGGCAATCAAGGCATAAATTGCAAGGATATAGACAAGACCAAGTATGTCATAGAAAAACAATCCCCAGATTTTTTTGGTCACATTTTCAGAAAATAAAATCCGAAGCATCGTGTCGATATATGAGAAGCGCGAGCCGGTGCTTCCGGGGTTTCCGCTTGCAAGTTGCGCCAAAACAAGTGGATTTGTTTCTTCGTCCAAACTCTTTTCGCCAAGACTCACGATCATGTCAACCACAAAGCCCATTCCATCATGAAAAAATCCCACGACAATTTGTCGATAAAATTCCCAACTGTCAGGATTTACAAAAAATATGACCACGCTCAATTTTAAAATTCGGCCATAAATTTCTTTCTTATTAAGTTCAACCAAGCCAAGCAAAGAAGAGAGCCCGAAGAATCCGATATAAAGCACCAAACACATCTGAAAAAGTGCCATAAAGTGTAAATCTTTGGCAATGGCGTTATACATAAATTTCAGAATTCCACCTTCTCTTTCGCCTTCATCATTGATTTCGCCAAGCATTTGATCTTCGACAATATTAATCAAAAACTCAAGCAAGCCAATATCGTCGTTATCGATCACGCCTTTCAAAAACTCGACATTATAATGACCATAATTGTCAGAATAATAGCGGTCATATATTATTAATTTCAGAAATTCGTTTGGCTTGTGATAAGAATTGTCGCCACTATCGGTGTCGGTTCCGTCATTACCAGAAAAATCGTCTTTTACGAAAGTTTTTTGGTCTTTGCTGCGAAATACATATTTTAGGCGATTATTGCCATCTTCATCAATACATTCGCCCTTTGAGTTGCGCTTGATAGAACAAACTTCTTCTTCAGTAAAAAGATGATAAACCCGAATTGGCATTTCATTCGAGCTGCGTCCAAACACGCCAAGATAAAGGCCTAAGCCGCGATCATATTTGCACGCATCGCTTTGTTCATCAGGATTTTTTCGCGAGTGGTCTTTGTTATAATAATTTAGCGGAAAGTGAAAAATTCCATAATCAGTGGCTATGCCATTGGTTTTTGTGCAGGTGCACAAACTCGGATTATTTTGATTATCCACAGAAGAACAGTCTGCAGCAACGGGGTTTCCGTCTATGCCAATTTCGGGCTCTGGAGTTTTATTTTTGTAACAAATGCAATTTTGCGTCGGATCATTTTTCCTTTTGGCGCACATTCCAACCATCTTGTTTTCTAAGTCGCGCGTAAAGCAACTTGTCATTCCATCGAGCTTTTTTTGCGTCATCGTTGACGCCTTCCACGGAACAAATCCACCGGAAATAAAAATGATAAAATCTTCATTTGCGGTTCTAAGTCCGGTCTCGTGCCACTCTGCGACTTGTCCGCCGTCAACATCGTCATAAGTTCCAAAAACGCCGTCATTTATGGGATTCGACTCAACTTTTACAGATTTATTATTGAATTCATCAGCTTCGATACAACCAGTCTCGTTACAAGAAACAAGCGCGATTGACAAGAAAAACAGGGCAAAAATTTTGCTGAATTTTTCAAGTTTCGATATTTTCAAAAAGATAAAATTGATTAACAAGAGATGTTTAATTTTATTCAAGAATTTTTAAAAGCCTAGAAAAATCTCATATTTATTTTTTATTTTGGAAATTATTTTTGAAATTTCGAAATGCGAAAAATTTATCGCACAAATTTTCACTCAGATTTAATCGTATTTTTGCTCTAAATGCTTTGATATTTGGCCATGAATTGCTGCTCTTTACCAAAAATATCTCGCCGATTATGAATTGAATAAAAAAGTCTCTTCGTCATTATTAGTTTAAAAATCCTTAGAAACGTCCCTAAATAAACCCCGAACTAAAAACAGCAATGTTTAGAAATATTTTGAGTAAGAAATTCTGACGATAAATTTTGTGAAGTGTTGGAAAAATCTGATTCTAAAATGGAGTCGTTCACACTAAAGATGGTACCTGCGGCCGGACTCGAACCGGCAAGGGATTGCTCCCCACGGATTTTAAGTCCGTTATGTCTACCATTCCATCACGCAGGCAATTCAAAGCGCTAAATAAACAGGCTTTCGCCAATAATAAAACATTTTGCGCAAAAAAGCAAGAGTTAAAGATAAATTTAAGTAATTATCTCTTAATTTGGTGCCATGAACATATAATAGTTCAAAATTCTTAAAGCGCTTTACGCTTAGGCATTTAAACAAACTCTCGCCCCTAGTGCAATTTTGCTAAACAAAATCATCAATAACTTTCATAAATTCGCCAATTTCTATATCTTTTTTGACAAAACCATTGCCAATTGCTTCAAGCAAAATAAAGGTTAATTTGCCATTTTCGGTCTTTTTGTCTTTATATAAATGACTCGCCAAATTCTGTTTGCTCCAATTATTTTCAATCGCCTTCAAGTCAATATTTAAGCTAGTTTTGGTGATATGTTGCAAAATAATTTTATAGTCATTTTCTGGCAAAAAGCCCAAATTTTTCGACATTTTTGCAGCCATCAACATTCCAATTCCAACCGCTTCGCCGTGATTTAGGCGATTGTCATAATTTAATTCGCCCTCAAAGCAATGTCCGAAAGTGTGGCCAAAATTTAATAATGCGCGAAGCCCTTGTTCTTTCTCGTCAAGCGAGACAATTTTTGCCTTAACTTCACAAGATTTCAGAATAATTTTTTCAATATAATTTTGGTTTATAGCGAAAATATTTTCATAATTTTGGTCGAGAAAATCGAAAAATTCTCGGTCAAAAATAAGTCCATATTTCAATATTTCCGCATATCCGGCGCGGATTTCTCTTTTTGGTAATGTCGCCAGAAAATCGGTGTCGCAAATCACTAATTTCGGCTGATAAAAACTTCCGATAAGGTTTTTCCCCGCGCGCGCATTAATCGCAGTTTTGCCGCCAACCGAACTGTCGACCGCCGCTAAGAGCGTTGTCGGAATTTGCACAAAATCAATTCCACGAAGTAAAATGCTTGCGGCAAATCCCGCCAAGTCGCCAACTACACCGCCGCCAAACGCAAGAATCAGCGATTTTCTATCGATATTTTTCGCCAAAATTTCCTCGCAAACTTGCTCTAAAACCGCGAAACTTTTGCTGTTTTCACCACTTTTTATGACTATTTTTTCAAGTTTAAATTGGCTCAAAACCGCTTCGAGTCTTGATAAATGAAGGCTTGCGACATTTTCGTCGGTTATGATAAAAATTTTGCTATATTTATTTTTGCCAAGAAAGTTCGGTAAAAAATCAATTTTTTTGCTGCCGACTAAAATATCATAGCTATTTTCGCCTAAATCAAGCGTAATTTTATTTTCCATTTTTTTATTGAAAAATTAGTAAATTAGTTTTAGAATTGTAAGAATATGAAAATAATATAATCAAATTATGTCTGATGCAACAAAAAATGCAATTTTGATTTTCTCAGATGGATCAACTTTCAAGGGTTTTGGCATTGGTAAAAAAGGCGTAACTAAAGGCGAAATCTGCTTCAACACTGCGATCACGGGATATCAAGAAATTTTAACCGACCCGTCTTATTTAGGACAAATCATCACTTTCACCTTCCCGCACATTGGAAACGTTGGCGTCAACGATTCTGACATTGAAGCTAAATTGCCAAAATCAAGTGGATTAATCATTCGCGAAAATATCACTAAGCCTTCAAACTATCGCTCTGTCGGACATTTCAATGAGTGGCTTATAAAAAACAATTTAACTGGAATTTCAGGAATTGATACTAGAAAAATTACGCAATTAATCCGCGCGAACGGCGCCAAGACTGTCGCCATAATTTATGACGATAAAATAAGCGACGAATTGATCGCAAAAATCACGAAAGAAATTCAAGAATCAAAAGATTTAAACGGCGTCGAACTCGCTTATCAAGCCAGTTTGAACGAAAAATATAACTGGGGAAATGAAGCTTCGTGGAAGCAATTTGACAATTGTTACAACACGCAAAAAACCAAGAAATTCAAGGTTGTTGCGGTTGATTATGGTGCAAAATTAAACATTTTACGCTGTTTGACCGAAGTTGGTTGTGACGTTGAGGTTGTTGGCGCCAAGGCAAGTTTTGCTGAAATTATGGCGTTAAAACCCGATGGCGTTTTCTTGTCAAACGGCCCGGGCGACCCATTTGAAACGGGCAAATATGCGATTCCGGTGATTCAAGAAATTCTCAAAAATAATATTCCGCTTTTCGGAATTTGCCTTGGGCATCAACTTTTGGGTCTTGCAATTGGCGCCAAAACCAGCAAAATGAAGCAAGGACACCGCGGAGCAAATCATCCGGTGCAAGATTTATTCAGCAAAAAAGTCGAAATTACCAGCCAAAATCACGGTTTTTGTGTTGATGCGAAATCAATGCCACAAAACGCCGAAATTACTCATATTTCGCTTTTCGACGGAACGGTCGAAGGCTTGAGACTAAAGGACAAAAAGGCATTTTCGGTGCAATATCACCCAGAAAGTTCTCCGGGGCCATCTGACAGCTTTTATTTGTTCGAAAATTTCGTGAAAATGATGGAAAAATAAATCATTAGTTGTCGGTTTTAAGCCCTGTTTTTAAGGCTTTGCAAAAACTAGACAGCAAATTCAAGTTTAAAAAATGCATTTAAAATTATCAAAATGACAATAATAAGTGCGACATATTTTTTAATATTTTTGCCACTTTTGTCAGCGCTTTTTTGCCAAATTTTTCCTCATAAAAAATTCCCGCAATCAATAGTTTTTCTCCAGTTTTTTGCCATATTTTTTCTTGTTGGTGCGATTTTTTATAAAGTTTTTAAAGTTGGTGAAATTTCTTCAGATTTTGCGATTTTTCCACTTTCAATTGCCTTAGAATTCAACATAAACGTGGTTTCAGCCAGTTTTTTAGCGATATTAATTTTCCTCAAAGTTGCGATTTTATTTTTCTATAAAGATGAAATTTCTAAATTTTTGAACGAAAAAAATCGCGCACTTTTTTACAGCGTAAATTGCCTCAATATTTTTGCAATAATCGGAATTTTAACCACTAATAATTTACTCAATTTATTTTTATTTTTAGAAATATATTCGATCAGTTTTTTCGCGATTTTTTCAATTGCAAGCGACAAAAAAATCTCGCTTTTGTCATTTAACCAATTTTTTCTAAATGCCGCTTCGTCATTGATTTTATTGTTTTGCTTCATCATAATTTATCTTAATTTTGGCATATTCGAATTTTCAACAATCAAAGAAAATTTGTTGCTAAAAGAAAATTCATCTTTGTTAAAAACGTTGGCTTTATTGATTTTTTCAAGCTTTTTCGTCAGATTCTTTCCGTTTTGGCTCTATTTTCAAAATCTGAAAAACACCAATTTATTCGCGATTTTTTTTGCGGTTCACATTCTTTTTATTCAGGCAAACCTTGGCTTTTTCTTGATTCTAAAATTTTATTATTTATTTTTTAGCAAAATTTCGACGTCGCTAATTTTAATTTTTTTGGCGATTTTTCTCTCATTTTACAGCGCTTTTCGAATTTTCATCAGCAAGCATTTGAAAATAATTGCCATAAATTTTTGCCTAAATAATTTTGCCTTCATCTTAATTTGTCTTGCGATCAAAAGCCAAATCGCTTTTGGTGCAGCATTTTTTTATTGGCTTGGCTTCAACTTTTTAGGATTTTCACTTTTCATTTTTGCGACATTTTTAAAGCGCAAATTTAACACTTCGCTAATCGATAGAATTGCGGTTTTGGCGCTTAGTGAATCAAAAATAATTCGCGCGTTGCTTTTGCCAATGAAAGTTCTTCTAATATTTATCGCCGCACTTCCGTTTACCTTTTTATTTTACGCGAATTTCGATTTAGCTTTGTCGGTTGTACAAAACACAAATGGCAATTCGGCGCTTCAATTCTATCACTTTCCAAGCTTTTTCAGTCCGTTTGTCATAACTTCAATAATCGTTTCGCAATTTGCTTTTTTGGTTTTCGCTTTCAAATTAATGACGAATTTATTTTACGCCAAAAGCGCGATAAAATTTGATTTTGACGAAATTGATGTTAAAAAATATGCGAATTATTTAATTTCGTTTTGGATTTTAATTATTTTATTGGCAATTTTGGCTTTTAACAGTGAATTTTTGCATAATTTGGCGCAGAAATTTTCTTTAAATTTAATGAATAATTTACAAATTCAATGAGTTTTTTACTTATTTTAACATTAATTTTGCCATTTTTTAACGTTTTTCTGGTTTTTTTGAGAAAAGGTGAAAAGCAAATTAATCAGAAATCTGCCTATATTTTTTCAAAAATTTGCGCCATTTCTTTTTTGGCAATTTTGTTTGGATTATTGCGCGATCCAAATCATAATCTCGAAATTTTACAATTTAATTCGCAAATTTCTTTCGCAATCGAAGTCAATAAAGTCAACATAAAACAGCTTTTTTTGCTATCATTTATTTGGCTTGTGGTGATTTTTTATAGCGAAAAATTTCTGTTTTTTGCCAAAAGCGAGAAAAATTCACAATTTATCTATCTTTTGCCAAGTTTTGTCGCTTGTTTAAATCTTATAATTTTGTCGAAAAATCTGCCGACTTTGCTATTTTCTTATAATTTTTTGCTGTTAATTTTTGCACTTATTTTTCACAAATTTATCATTTTAAACGAAGACAGAAAATCTTACATTTTTATATTTATAATTTTATTTGAAGCGATTTTGCTGTTTTTAGTCGCAATTTTAATTACGCAATTTGCCCAAAATATTTCATTCACGAAAAACGGCGTAGGAATTACGGCAAGTAAGGCAAAAAGCATTTTCATTTTGATATTATTTTTGTCATCGGTTCTTCTTTCGATTTTTTCTTTGTCATTTGTTCTTTATCACAAAAACATCAATTTTGTTGCTTTGGAAAATTATTTGGCATTTCCGATTTTTCTTGGTTTCGCCAAAATTTTAGTTTTTACAAAAATCATTGTTCAAATCTTTGGAGTTGGCCTGTTTTCATCGTTAATTAGCCAAAACTTCGCGCTAATTTTCGAGATTTTATGCGCAATTTCAATAGTTTCAACTTTGATTTTTATTTTGTTTAGTGCAGATTTTCGCTCGATTTTCTTTTATTTGTTTCTTAATCAATTAAGCGTCGCATTTTTAACAATTTTTATTTTTGCTTATGCCGATGAGGGTAATATTTATAAGGTTTTTATCAATTTCGCTTTATCAACTACGCTGGTTTTTATCGTTCTTGCAAATTTTACGTTATATTTAAAAAATTCTCAAAATAAAGATTTTAGTGGCATTTTTTATAACTTAAAAATCACAATTTCGCTGTTGATTTTTGTTTTTCTAAATTTTGCCTCGCTGCTTCCGCCATTTGCTTTTCAAAATATTTCGTTGCTAAAAATTTGTCTTGAAAAACAGCTTGTAGTGACATTTTTTGTTTTGGCGACAAATTCGCTCGCTTTGTTGCTTTTTGTCTATAAATTGGCGTTTCCTACTTTTGCTAAAGAAAATATCGTCATTTCGCAAAGTGATGTTGACTTGGCCAAAAAGATCGACTTTTCTTCAAGCCTTTCCTTGACAGCTTGTGTGGTTGCTTTTATAATGATAATATTGCCAATTATTGAGATTTTTTATAAAATTTATAGATAGTATGACGACGATAAAATCGAATGTAAAAAAGATTTGCGAAAATGTTAAAAAAGCCAGTCAAGATGCTTTTGAGATTTCGACAAAAACCAAAAATGAAATTTTGCAAGATGCTTCTAAGTCAATAAAGTCAAGGATTAGTGAAATTATTGCGCAAAACCAAAAAGATGTTGAGTTTGCGCTTGCTAACAAAATTGACTCGGCGAAAATTGATCGTTTAATTTTAGATGAAAACCGCGTTAATTCTTTGTCGGACGCGCTTTTAGAGATTGTCAAACTTGATGATCCGGTGGGAAAAATTCTTTACGAAACTAATCGCGACAATGGTTTGAATATTAAGCGCGTTTCAACGCCGATCGGTGTGTTGTTGGCGATTTTTGAGTCGCGCCCAAATGTGGCGCTTGATATTGCGGCGCTTTCGCTTAAATCGGGCAATGCTGCGATTTTGCGCTGTGGATCTGATTGTATAAATTCGGCGAAAATTTTGGTCGAAATTTTTCAAGATTCGATGGAAAAATTCGGCGTAAACCGCGATTTGATTCAGCTTGTCGATAACACCAACCGCGATTATGTAAAATATTTGCTGAAAATGGACAAATATATCGATGTTGTTGTGCCCCGCGGAGGCAAGTCGCTGATTGAGGCGGTGATGAAATCTACGAAAATTCCGGTGTTTAAACATCTTGACGGAAATTGTCACACTTATATTCATGAAAAAGCCGATTTTGACAAGGCGCGAAAAATTGTTCTCAATGCCAAGCTGCGCCGCGTAAGCGTTTGTGGCGCTACGGAAAGTTTGTTGATTGATCGAAAAATCGCCAAAGAAATTTTGCCACTAATCGCGCATGA
>CAMCFD010000040.1 GCA_945874115.1 Rickettsia typhi
GGCCCGCCCGACGCGGTTAAAATTATGTTGTCAATTTGCGTCAAATTTTGCGTCTCAAAAATCTGAAAAATCGCGTTATGTTCTGAGTCAACTGGCAAAATTTTCACTTTATTTTTCTTCGCCGCTTTCATCAAAAATTCTCCCGCACAAACCAAAGATTCTTTGTTTGCAAGCGCAATATTCGACCCTGCATTTATCGCGTTTAAAACTGGCTTCAAGCAAGCAAAGCCAACGATTGCCGCAATAAATAAATCGCATTTAATTTTCGCCGCTTCTTCAATTTCTTTTTTGCCAGCCGAAATTTTTACGCCTTTATATTTTATCAGAGATTTTAATTCATCGAGCTTTTTTTCATTTTCAATAACGACAAATTTCGGCTTTAAAAAATTAGCCTGCGCTGCCAAATTTTTCACGTCATTTTGCGCGGTCAAAACCAATATTTCAAATTTTTCTAAATCATTTTTGATAACCTCAACGGCGTTCTTTCCAATCGAGCCGGTTGAACCAAAAATGGCAATTTTTTTCGTCATTTATTCGCTAAATTTTTGTGATTCTTTATTGATTAAACTTTCAAGAGTAGTCGCCTCTTCTTCGGTTTTATCAAGAATAAATTTAATTTCTGGCGTGCTTCTAAAAGCGACGTTGCGCCCTAATTCGCGACGAAAAAACGACGCCGATCCATTTAATTTAGTCAAAATCGCATCACGGTTTTTTTCATTGCCAAAAATATTGACATAAATAGTGCAATTTTTTATGTCAGGGCTAACATCAGCCTGAGAAATTGTAATATAGCTTCCGCTAATGCTCGACATGCCTTCGCGCGCAAAAATATCAGCGATAATTCTCTTAATTTGCTCTCCAATTTGAAGCTGTCTTTGTGATTTCGTTTTCATAATTTTTGTTGTGTAATGCTATAATATTCGCGTTAATTTAAAACTTTTTATATTGCTGAACTCCCTTCATCACTATGTCGAAAGTGCATAATTTAATCGATTCAATATTCAAAATATCAGTGTTTTCAACTTTCGCAGTAAGCGCTTTTCGTTCAGGCTCTAAGTATGATAAATATTGATAATCGGTTTCGTTAAAAGGATGATTTTCAAAATACATCTCAGTTTCAAGCTTGCCAAATTTAGGGTGATATAAATTCATGTTAATGTGTGGAGCCCTTCCGGCGTTGGCTCCGGGCATTATCGTGATAAAACTATAATTCCCCAAATTGTCGCTGACCGCTTTTCCTGACATGCTAAAATATTTGTCGACATATTCGCTTGAAGCGTCAAGCAAGCTGTGATATTTTCCCGCCGAATTCGCCTGCCAAATTTCGATGATTGCGCCCGTAATCGGAACACCAAAAGAGTCGCGCACAATGCCTTGCACAAAAATAACTTCGCCAAAAGCGCGATAAAAAGATCCGGGTTTTTTCGCTAAATTATTCGTAGTAGAAAAATGGTCGGGCAATGATAAATCTGCAGTGAAAAACCTTGAAGGCGTTGGTTTTAGCGGGCTAAAAACGCGAAAATCTTTTTCTTGAATTTTTTGGACAAAATTATTTAATGCTTCATTTTGTTCTTCAGAATTTTGCGCAAACGCTTGCAAATGACAGTTTAGAAAAAATATATTGATCAAAATTAATATAAATTTTTTCATAATTTTATTTGCAATTTATGACATTTCTGGTTTTTTAAATTTCTCAAAAATCTCATAAATATTTTATCGCACTTTAAATCTTAAAAGCACGATATTTCTTAGAACCTGTCTAAAATCTTTTTTAACCCCATATTTCGCCCTATTCTTGCTTATTTTTTGATAAAAATACTCCAAATATATCCAATATTTGTCATATTTTTATCAAAAAAGCGCTAAAAATATGCCAAAATCTGCGATTAAAAAAGATCCTAGACGGGTTCTTAAACTTTAGGAAGAGTGACTCCGGTTTGTCCCATATATTTCCCGCTTCTTTGCGCATAAGAAGTTTCGCAAGGTTCGTTGCCTTTGAAAAACAAAAATTGACAAGCGCCCTCAAACGCATAAATTTTTGCGGGCAGAGGAGTCGTGTTAGAAAACTCGAGCGTCACATGACCTTCCCAGCCGGGTTCAAGTGGCGTCACATTGACAATAATTCCACATCTCGCATAAGTCGACTTGCCGACGCAAACCACTAAAACATCTTCAGGAACGCGAAAATATTCAACCGTGCGAGCAAGCGCAAAGCTGTTTGGCGGAATTATACAAACTCCGGTTGTGCGATTTACAAAACTCGTTTCGCAGAAATTTTTCGGATCAACCACGGCCGAATCGATATTGGTAAAAATTTTAAATTCGTTAGAAACGCGCGCATCATAACCGTAAGATGAATTTCCGTAAGAAATAATTTTTTGTCCCTGATCGTCAACTCTAACTTGCTTTGGCGCGAAAGGCTCAATCATTTTGTTCGTGGCTGACATTTTCGCAATCCACTTGTCCGACATTATCGACATAATTATTTTTTCTTTAATTTTAAAAAATAGGATATTATACTAAATTTTGTTAGAAAATTTTATCTTTCGGCTTTGTTTTTAAGTGCCAAATCATGCAATAAAAATGACCTTTGCAAGATAAATATTTTCAGCAAAATTGACTATATCATTAAAGAACATCATATAATAATCAACTTAATTCTTCAAGTAATAATTTTGAAAAATGCATAACATATCATATTTAAACGACATATTGATTTTATTGTTTGCATCGGTTCTTGTCGTGCTTGTTTTTAAACAACTTAAATTGAGCCCAGCTTTAGGATATTTGGTCGCGGGCGCCATGATTGGCCCTTTCGGTTTTGGAATTTTAGAAGACACTGATACTACAGAATCAATCGCCGAGCTTGGTATCGTATTTTTACTTTTTGCAATCGGACTTGAGTTAAATTTCAGCAAATTGTTCAAAATGCGCAAATATGTTTTTGGCTTTGGCGGCTTGCAAGTGCTGCTCACAACTTGCGTTATCACTTTTATCGCCAACAAGTTTTTCGCATTATCAACAGAAACCTCGCTAATTATCGGAAGTGCTTTGGCGCTTTCATCAACCGCAATCGTTCTTCAAATTATCGCTGACAATGGCGAAGGAACAACGCGCGTAGGACGACTTTCCTTCTCAGTTCTACTTATGCAAGATTTGGCCGTAATCCCAATTCTCGTATTATTACCACTTCTCGCAAAAGAAGATGTAGAAATCGGCAAAGCTCTTGGTGGCGCCTTCTTCGACGCCGCAATCGCACTTACCATAATTTTCCTTGTCGGCAGATTTTTGCTGCGCCCAATTTACCGCTATGTCGCGCAAACCAAAAGCGACGCCTTGTTTCTAAGCATAACCTTAATCGTAATTTTAGGATCAGCACAACTCAGCAATTTCTTCGGCTTATCATCGGCTTTTGGCGCCTTCACAGCGGGCTTGATGGTTGCAGAAACCGAATATAAATATCGTGTCGAAGAAGACATTCTCTCTATGAAATCGCTGTTGATGGGGCTTTTTTTCATGGCAATCGGAATGTCATTTCAGCTTGATTTATTAGTGTCGAGCCTTCACAAAGTCATTTTGGTTGGCGCCGCTTTAATCGCCATAAAAGCGCTGATAATAATTGTTTTATGCAAAATTTTTCGCCTTCCTTTGGCGCCATCAATCCACACCGGCTTGCTTTTGTCGCAAGGTGGAGAATTTGCCTTCATCGTATTTATCATGGCCGTAAATCAAAATTTTCTCGAGCCAAATCTCGCGCAATTTTTAGCAACGGTCGTCACCGCTACAATGGCAATCACGCCGCTTCTCGCAGCATTCGGGCGTAAAATAAAAGGACAGCTTTACATCATGAGCGTTCTTCGTGACAACAAAATCAAGCGCGAAATCGGCGACATTTCTCGCCACATAATCGTCATCGGCTTCGGTCGAATCGGCCGCGTAGTTTCCTACATTTTGCGCAAAAAAGGCGTCAATTATTTGGTTCTTGACAACAATCACCGCAGCGTAAAAATCGAGCGCGATAACGGCTATAACATTTATTATGGCGACGCAATGAACATCGACATTTTGCGCTATGTCGGAATCGAAAAAGCCGAAACCGTAATTGTCGTTATGGAAGATGAAACTGCTTGCATAAAAATTACTCATTTTATCAATGAAAATTTCCCAAATATCAATCTGGTCACTAAATCTGAAACGATGAGCAATGCCGAAAGATTCAAGCGAATCGGCGCCAATTTCGTGGTTTCAAAAAATCTCGAAACTGGCCTTCAGGTTGCCAAAATCGCGCTTTCATCGGTTAATGTGCGCAGCAAGGAAATCGAGCAAACCCTCGAAAATATGCGCAATTTCGAACCTGAATTATTGAAAGAATTTTTGCGAGACAAAGAAGGTGACGAAGATTTAGGCGAAAAAAATGAGGTTGTCGAAGGGCGACATTAATTTGCGCCAAAAGTTTCGAATAACAAATTGTGGCTAATATTAATGAGAAATGGCCATCCTCTAAATCTCCTCCTTTAACTTGACGCAATCGTAAGTCGCGTCAAAGAAAGACCTTCGCACCCCGCTTAAAGCAAGCTCAATAGTTGCATCAATATCATTTAGTAGGCAGATCTTTTTTGGGAGGTTTTGAAAAAAACTCTAAACTAAAGCCATTTTTTCTTCCTGAAAAACAACAAAGGAACAGCTGAAGAAAGAAGCATCAAGCCAAGAGTCAGTGGATATCCAAACATAGATTTAAGCTCGGGCATAAAATCAAAGTTCATGCCATAAATGCTCGCAATTAAAGTCGGCGGCATAAACACAAGTGACGCGACCGTGAAAATTTTAATCACTTTGTTTTGCTCAATATTAATCAAACCAAGAAAGCTGTTTTGAAGATATTCAAGCCTTGTGAAATTAAAATTGGCGTGCTCAATCAAAGAATTAATATCCTTTATAATTACGCGCAATCGACCTTCGTTTTCGGTCAAAAAATGTTCATTTCTTAAAAATGACGAAATCACGCGCTGTTTATCAAAAAGCGCCTCGCGCAAAGTCATCGTAAGCTCTTGACATTCGTTAATTCTTAAAATTATTTTCTCGTCAAGATTTTGCTTATAATTTATTTTTCGACTAATATCAGCAATATATTTTGACACCAACTCAATTAAATCGGCGTCAAAATCGATACGCGATTCCATAATTCCGATAAATATTTTCGAAGGATTGGTGAAATTGATCGGCGAATGCTTGATTTTCTTGACTGTGTCAAGAAGAACTCTGCTGTCAAAATAACGCAAAGTGAATAAAGTTTTTTCAGTGATAATAAACGACATCTCATATTCCTCAAGCTTTCCGCTATGTGGAATAATATTCAAGAAAGTAGAGTTAATTTTGATTGCATCATCGTCATCAAGATAGCGCGAACTGGTCTCAATCTCTTCTTGTTGTTGGCGGGTAGGAAAGGTGATTTTGTAAAATGACTCGATTTCGTTAATCTCTTCTCGTGATGGATTTTGTAGGTCGATCCATAAAATATCGTCAAAATTGTCAACTTCTTTCAAAGAAGAAACTTTTTGCTGATTATATTTTGGTAATTGAAAAATTCTGATCATATGAGCCAACCTATATATAAGTGGTCGGGGCGGAGAGATTCGAACTCCCGACCCTCTGGTCCCAAACCAGATGCGCTAGCCAGACTGCGCTACGCCCCGAAAAAAACTTGAATCGCTCTAAAACGACATGCGCTATTTTAACCCGAGATGAGAATTCGCAAAAGCCTAAACCCCGCAAAAACCCGTGAAGTCTTGTGAAATATTCACTTTCGAAACAAAACTTCTTTACTTTTTAAAAAAATAAACATATAATTAAGACAACCAAAATAATATACACCCTAAACACCAAATGTCAATTAATTTTTCCCACTTTGGCAAAAATTTATTTTTTTTGCTAATTTTTCAATTATTTTATTCAAGTGAAACCCTTGCTTGGATTGGATATGAAGAAAAAACAAACGATATGATCGATGTTTTTTCTGAGACAGAAATTGAAATCGGAAGCGACATTTCTTATTATGATTTTGGGGCAAAGCAATACAGAAATGGCTTCGTTACTTTTACGGACAGTGCGGCCTCGGGCTTTCGTGTTGAGTTAAAAGATATCGAAACCAATAAAACTAGAGTTTTTATAATGGATCAAGATTAATCTTAACATTAAAATCCTCTTGAAATCGCCAAAATAAGCAGTTTTAAGGCAAAAACTCAAAAAAATTGCTAAAGTTTAACTAAAAAACAGCAAAATATCTGTTGCAAGTTAAATTTTACCAGTTAAAATATTATGTCTTAATTTATTTACTTTAGTTTAACTTTTAAATCATACAAAGATATGGCTCTTTACGAGACTGTTTTTATTACTAGACAAGATATGACAACAGAAGATGTCGATAATTTGTCAACAAAACTTGAAAAAATCATTACTGACGGCAAAGGAAAGCTTGTCTCTAAAGAATATTGGGGCTTGAGAAAATTGGCCTTTAGAATCAACAAAAATGACCGCGGTCATTATGTTTTGTTTAACATTCAAGCTGATTACCCAGTGATCGCCGAGCTTAATCGCGTTATGGGATTTAACGAAGACATCATCAGAAACATCACTTTAAACAATGAGTTTGAAGTTGTAGAATCTGATTTTTTCCTTTGCAAAAATGCTAAAGATTTCAAACCAGGAAAAGTTGCTCCTAAAAAAGAAGCTGTGAGCAAATATGATTCGATCCTAGATCAAATGCAATTCGACAACTAAATATAAGAAAACTTTATGGCGAAAAATAAATACAACCCAACTATTAACGACGGCAGCATTTCAGACGAAGGCTTCATTAGGGTTTCACTTGTAAACCAAAGCGTTTTTATTCGCAAAAGAAGAAGCTGTCCATTAAAAGACATCGATCTTTCAGAAATTAACTATAAAAATCTTAAACTTTTGAATAAATTTCTTACGGAAAGAGGAAAAATTATTCCAAGCAGAGTTTCTGGTGTTTCAATGAAGAAACAAAAAGCTTTGGCAAATGCAATTAAACTTGCTCGCCACATGGCTTTAATTTCTCCGGTTAGCAAAGATTTAATAAATTAAAAACATTTTTAAAAGATGAAAATAATTCTTACAGCTCGAGTTTCAGGACTTGGCACACTTGGTGATGTTGTTGAAGTCAGAAAT
The DNA here is from genome assembly GCA_945874115.1 of Rickettsia typhi. Lineage (GTDB taxonomy): Bacteria > Pseudomonadota > Alphaproteobacteria > Rickettsiales > UBA1997 > CAMCFD01. Next base: position 7,192 of record CAMCFD010000040.1, read on the forward strand.
GGCTATGCAAAAAATTTCTTGATACCTTCAAAAAGAGCGATTTGCTTCACTTCGAACAATCAAAAATTGTTTGAAACAAAAAGATCAGATTTTGAAAAAATCAACGATACAAATTTCAAAACTGCTGGCGATGTTAAAAACAAATTAATTGCGCACAACGTAATCATAATTGAAAACGCTTCTGATGACGGAAGACTTTATGGTTCGGTTAGCTCTGCTTCGATTGCGACAAAAGTCAACGAAATATTAGGCGAAAAATTGGTTGAGAAAACCAACGTTTTCTTGGCAAAGCCAATTAAAGATATTGGTGTTTATAGCGTTAAAATCGATTTACACTCAGACGTAGTTTTCAGTGTTAAATTGATCGTAAGCCGCTCTGAATCTGAGGTTGACTCTTTGATTAAAGCTGACGAAAAAGCTAAAAAAGACTCAGTTAAAGAAACTTCGAGCAAAAAATCAGAAGAAAAGAAAGGCGAAGAAGTGGTTGATGAAGCTGCTGTTGAAGCTGAAGGTGAAGTTGAAAAACCTAAAGCGAAAAAAGCTCCTCGCAAGAAAAAAGCTGAAGAAGCTGAATAAGAAATTTTCTGAATTTCACCTTGTTTTTACCATAAAAACAAGGTGAAATTTTAATTAACAGTTCTTGGTTTACTCTAAGTAAAAAAATCCCCCCACATTGCAATTTTTTGTTACTCTTGTTATATCTCAATAATTTCATCAAGCAATTTTTATTTAAGATAGTCGCCTTAATCTGTTGGTTGCAAGCAAATTTGGTTTTTTAAAAAACATAAAAATAGTTCAATCTTTTGCTTTCGTTTTAGTTTTTTAGTTATAAAATAAAAAATTATTTCTAGCAAACGCCTAAAACTTTGAAAAAATGCTTAATTCTTCAAAATTCTTACTGGATTTAGAAAAAACCCTCACCGATGCCGAAATTTATTGGCAATCATTGGTGTTAATTGCTTGCTTCATTTTATCTTATTTTAGCTATCGCGGAGTCCGCAAATTTTTCTTCCCAAGAATTATCGCGTTTTCTTTAAGGCGCAACGTTGAAATTAACCGCGTTATCACTAAATATTTCGTGCCGATGACTTATTCGATTTTCACGATAATTTTTTTGATGATCGGAACTTCGCTTTCATCAATATTTTTCCGCGATAATTTGATTTTTGTTCTTACGCTAAAACTGGTTTCGCTATTTACCTTTTTGCGCTTCATGAGAATTTCTACCAACAGCACTTTTATTGCCAATTTTGTCGGATTTTTCCTTATGCCCGCGATGGTTCTTGACATTTTTGGCGCCCTCGAGCCTGTTATTGGATATCTCGACGATTTCTCTTTGAAGCTTGGCTCGGTGCGAATTTCGATTTATGTTGCGATCAAGTCAATAGTTGTTCTGATGATTGTGTTTTGGTTTTCGAGCTTGGTTACGAAAAAAAGCAAATCTTATGTTGATGCGAGTAAAAATATTAAAACCAGCACGAAACTTATAATTGGAAAATTTATCGACATTTTTATTTATTGCGCGGTCGTGATAATAATTTTGAAAACCATCGGCGTTGACATGACGACTTTCGCCGTTCTTGGTGGTGCGATCGGCGTTGGTATCGGGTTTGGTTTGCAAAAAATCGCATCAAATTTTATTAGCGGGATTATTTTGTTGTTCGAAAAATCAATCGAAGTCGGAGATTGGGTCGAAATTGACAATGGAAATATTCTTGGAATTGTCAAACATTTCGGCGGAAGATATACTTTGATCGAATGTTTTGACGGCAAAGAAATTATGGTGCCAAATGAAGATTTTATTATTAATCGTGTAAATAACTGGACATTTTCTAACAATCGCGCGCGAATCGAAATTAATTTTGCGGTCGCTTACGGCACTGATTTGCAAAAAGCAATAAACCTCGCAAGCGAAGTGGCGAAAGAGCATCCAAGATGCTTAAACTATCCTGAAATTGAATGTTATGTGGTCGCGTTCGACGAATTTTGTGTGAGAATAGTTTTGTTTTTCTGGGTCAGCGACATAACAAAAGGCAGAATGTCAGTAAAAAGTGACGCTTTTGTTGGCATTACGCGCAAATTTAAAGAAAATGGAATTGAAATTCCTATTCCAAAAAGAGAGCTTTATATGAGAGATAATGCAAGTTTCTCGCAGACAGAAAAAAAAGTTTAGTCGCGGATTAATTTGGCAGTGATCAAATTTTAAGTCTAAACGGGCGCGAATTGCGGTCCTTATATAGAAATAAATAATTTATTAGATTTATGAATTCGAAAAACACCGCGCCAATCGTTTTATTTTGCTATAACCGACCAAGTCATACGCTCAGAACTCTTGAGGCTCTAAAGAAAAATAGTCTAGCTAAAGATAGTGAGCTTTTTATTTTTTGTGATGGTTCGAAAAATCAAATTGATGCTCAAAAAGTTGCTGAAGTTTATAAAATTATCGACAATATCGACGGATTTAAAAATGTTGTTATCGAAAAAAGTGACGTTAATAAAGGCCTTGCCAACTCAATAATATCAGGCGTTAGCAAGATTGTTGCTGAGTATGGAAAAATTATCGTTTTAGAAGATGACCTCGTCGTTTCGCCATTTTTTCTTGACTTCATGAATGACGGCCTAAATTTTTATGAAAATGAAGAGCGCGTTATTTCTATCCATGGCTATGTTTATGATATAGCAAAAAAGATGTCGCAAAACTTTTTTCTTCGCGGCGCAGATTGCTGGGGTTGGGCCACTTGGAAGCGCGGATGGGATCTATTCAACGCAAGCGGTCAGGAATTGTTAAAAGCAATTCGCGAAAAAAATCTCACAAAAAAATTTGATTTTGAAGGCGCCTACGAATATACAAAAATGCTTGAAGATCAAATCGCGGGCAAAAATAATTCTTGGGCCATCAGATGGCACGCCTCGGCGTTTTTGGCGAATAAATTAACTCTTTATCCTCGCGAAACTCTCGTACAAAATATTGGCTTTGACGATAGTGGAACTCACTGTGGTTCAAGCGTTGATTTTGAGCAAAGCGTATCTCAAGAAAAAATTGCGATTGATAAAATTGAAATCGAAGAAAATAAAATTGCGATAAAAAGAATCAAAATAGTGTTTAAGCCAAGAAAAGGATTAATTTTTAAGTTGATAAATAAATTTAAAAAGAAAATCGCTAAGAAAAAATTGAAGAAATTGCGCAAAAATTATGGTTGGTTTTCGACCGATTTAAGCTTTAAAGAGATTGTAAATAAAGGATCGAGCTATGATTCAAAAAATATTTTAGAAAAATGTCGCAATTCGCTTTTGAAAGCGAAATTTGATGATAAATATGAAAGAGACTCGGTTATTTTTGACAAGATTGAATATTCATGGCCGCTTCTTTCGTTAATTTTATTATCGGCGACGAAAAACTTGGGGAAGGTTGATGTTGTTGATTTTGGAGGATCTTTAGGAAGTTCTTATTTTCAAAATAGAAAGTTTTTTTCGCAAATTAAAGATTTAAAATATAGCGTAATTGAGCAAGGAAATTTTGTTGAAGAAGGAAATAAATATTTCGCTGATGATAAATTAAAATTCTTCAATAATTTTGAGGAATGTTTTAAAGAAAGAAGTCCGAATTTATTGATTTTGTCAAGTGTTTTGCAATATTTAGAAAATCCGCAAAAATTTTTGCAAGAGATTGAAAAATATAATTTTGACTTTATCGCAATCGATCGAACCGGTTTTATTGACGAAGAAAATGATTTATTAACTTTGCAAAAAGTGCCGCCTGAAATCTACGAAGCTTCTTATCCTTGTTGGATTTTTGCTAAAAAGAAATTCGTCGCAAATCTATTAAAATCTTACGAAATCATCGAAGAATTTGATTCTGGCGTTGACAGAAATGTTATAATAAATGGCAATAAAAAAATATCATATTCAGGATTTTTATTAAGAAAGAATGCCAAATAAATTAAATTTTTGCACATTATTTGATTCGAACTATCTTCACTTTGGCTTGACGCTTTATTCAAGTCTGGAAAGGCATTGCGACAATTTTCATCTTTATATTTTTGCTTTTGACGATAAATGTGAGCAATTTTTAAAATCGCAAAATTTAAAAAATGTCACAATAATTTCTTTGCGTGAATTTGAAGATGAAAGATTGTTGAAAATTAAACCGACTCGCAAAAAAGGCGAATATTGCTGGACTTGCACGCCGTCAACAATATTATATGTCCTCAAAAATTTTAATGTAGAAAATTGCACCTATGTCGATTCTGACATTTTTTTCTTCAATAATCCGCGAATTTTAATTGACGAAATGGGTGATAAATCGGTTTTAATTACCAGTCATAATTATTTGCCACAATATGATCAAAGCGAAATTTGTGGAAAATATTGCGTACAATTTATGTTTTTTAAGAATGATAAATATGGTCTAGAAGCTCTTGAATGGTGGCGCGAAAAATGTTTGGAGTGGTGTTATGGAATTCCTTGCGATGGAAAATTCGGTGACCAAAAATATCTCGACGATTGGTTGACGAGATTTTCTCAAGTTCACGAATTGAAGAATGAGGGTGGCGGTGTCGCGCCTTGGAATGTCTCGGCCTATAAAATTAAGGGCGACAAAATTTATAAAAATGACGGTCAAATTTTCGACCTAATATTTTATCATTTTCACGGACTCGCTCTACTCAACGATTCGTGTGTAAGGCTCGCGCCCAAGAAATATAAAATTAAAAAAGATGCCGTCAAAAATATTTACAAAAAATATTTAAATGCAATGTCTAAATCAATCGAGCAAATTGGCGATGTTAGCGACTTTATCAATGAGGTTAAAAGAAAAAAACCCTCATTTTTTAAAAAAATAATCATGAAGTTTTCGATAAAAATAAAAAATGTAATTCTAAAATAATGGCACATATTATCGATCTAAAAAATTTTAGTGACGAGCGCGGAAGTCTTGTTGTTATTGAGGAAAATACTATTTTATTCAAAATAAAAAGAGTTTATTCGATTGTAAATCCAAAAGGAATCAGGGGAGGGCATCGTCATAAAAAAACTGTTCAAGCCATGATTTGTCTGTCGGGAAGCTGTGTTGTTTATAATAATGACGGTGAAAAAGAAGAAGAGTTTTTGCTGAGCGATCCTTCTCAATGCCTGATTTTAGAGCCTAGAGATTGGCACCAAATGAAAAATTTTCAAGGCCAATGTGTCTTGCAAGTTCTGGCATCGGAGCCTTATGATGCTCATGATTATATCGACGAGCCTTATCAAAAATAACCGCGATAATAAGCGATCACAAAAGGTTTGCTAAAATTTATTAATCACTTCGATAACCTTATAAATATCATCTTCGCTGTGAAAATAAGAAATAGGCAGGCTTAAAGTTGTGTCATGAATTTCTTGCGAAATTGGATAATTATAATCACTTAAAAATCCCTGCAAAGCCTTTTGTTTGCTTGGCGAAATTGGATAGTGAATTTCGGTTTTTATATCATTTTTAAGCAAAAATTCCCTTAATTCATCGCGTTTTTTATGACGAATATTGAAAATGTGATAAACATGATAATAGCGCGAGTCTTTGACTGGCTTGATTAAATCGCTCTTCAAATTTTCGTGATAAATTTTTGCGAGCTTATTTTTATGTGCATTAATTTCATCAAGTTTGCGAAGTTTTATCGAAAGAAAACCAGCCTGAACCTCATCAAGCCTTGAATTAAAGCCGATAATTTCGTTGTTATATTTTACATCTGAGCCATAATTTCTGAGCCTTTTTATTTTTTGCGCCAAATCAGAATCGTTGCAACTTACTGCTCCGCCATCTCCGAGGCAACCTAGATTTTTTGTCGGATAAAAACTAAACGCGCCAAAATCGCCAAACGTTCCGGCTTTTTGGTCAAGAAACGTTGCACCGTGGGCCTGCGCGCAATCTTCGATTAATTTTAAGTCATATTTTTTGCACAGCGCTAAAATTTTATCCATCTCGCAAACCTTGCCGTAGAGATGCACAACCATTATCGCTTTGGTTTTTTTGGTAATTTTTTCTTCAATTTTATCGGCGTCAATATTATAAGTTTCTATATTTGGCTCAACTAAAATTGGCTTAAAATTATTTTGTAAAATCGCCAGAATCGTTGCAATATAAGTGTTTGACGCGGTTATAATTTCGCTGTCTTTCTCGAAGTTAAATGCTTTTAAAGATAAAATTAGCGCATCTAAACCAGAAGCGACACCAACGCAATGTTGTGATTTGCAATATTTCGCGAATTCATTTTCGAAATCGCTTAATTTTTTGCCCATGATGAACCAGCCAGAATCAAGGGTTTCTCTGAAGGATTTTTTGTATTCTTCAAAAAATGGCTGATTTAATTTTGCTAAATTCTCAAATTCGATCATATTTTATAATGGTTTCAAGATAGTCTCTGTAAGGAGTTTGAGCTTTATAATTTTTCGCTAATTCTTTAAATTCTTGTGCAGAAATAAAATTTTTACGATAAGCAATTTCTTCGATGCAGGCGATTTTCAAGCCTTGGCGCGATTCAATTGTTTGAATAAATTTCGCGCTGTCAAGAAGCGAATCTGGCGTTCCGGCATCAAGCCAAGCGAATCCGCGTTTTAATTTTATAACATCGAGTTTTTCCTGTCTCAAATAAACCTTGTTAACATCTGTGATTTCAAGTTCTCCGCGCGCTGATGGCTTTAAAGATTTCGTGATTTCAACAACCGAATTATCATAAAAATATAAACCCGTCACCGCCCAATTTGAGCGTGGATTTTTCGGCTTTTCTTCTATAGCAAGAGGTTTTTCTTCATTTTCATCAAACTCGATAACGCCATATCTTTGTGGGTCTGAAACGTGATAGGCAAAAATATAGCTCCCAACTTTTTTGCCAAGTTGCGAGATGTTTTTTTCCATCAAATCACCGCTAATTTCTGCGCCATAAAAAATATTGTCGCCCAAAATTAAACAAACACTGTCATTGCCGATAAATTTTTCGCCAACTAAAAAAGC
>CAMCFD010000041.1 GCA_945874115.1 Rickettsia typhi
GTAGTTTCATATTCAACGTGAGCAGTATTGATTGTAATACCACGCTCTTTTTCTTCTGGAGCAGCGTCAATTTGATCATATCCTCTTTTTTCTGCCATACCTGATTTTGACAAATAGGTTGTAATAGCAGCAGTTAGAGTTGTTTTACCATGATCAACGTGGCCAATTGTGCCGATGTTGACGTGAGGTTTGGTGCGCTGGAAGGTTGCTTTGCTCATAAAATAAATATATTAATTATAAAATACTGAAAACAAATTTTAATTTTTAAAAAATAAAATGCAAATATTTTTTTTGAAAAGATAATGAAACTATCTATCTAAAAAATAAATAAAGATCTAGAAATAAATAAAGCGTAAATTTATAAAATTAAAGAGAATTCTTGATTTCAAGAATATTTTGCCATCTAAACGATATTCCCGCTTTCGCGGTAATCTCAAAGGGGAAATAAATAACCGACCCTTCTCCAATCTAACCATATCAGGGTAGGAAGCTTTGCTTCCTCGGATCTAACATAACTCAAAAATTGGAATTTTTTGAGTTATGATTCAGTGGTTTCGCTTACTTTGATGCTTTACCTTAATTTTAAAAATGAAATTTTTAAAATTAATTATTATAATACATCTCAAACTCAACAGGATGAGGCATTTGCTCATATCTGTCAACTTCTTGAGTTTTTAGTGCAATATATGCGTCAATTTGCTCGTCAGTGAAAACACTGCCCTCAAGCAAGAATTTGCGATCTTTGTCAAGCGCCGCAAGTGCCTCGCGCAGAGACCTTGCAACAGTTGGGATTTTTTTCAACTCTTTTTCTGGCAAGTGATATAAATCTTGATTGCGCGGATCTCCTGGGTGGATTTTATTTTTAATTCCGTCAAGACCAGCCATTAAAAGCGCCGCAAAAGTTAAATAAGGGTTGCCAGCAGGATCAGGAAAACGTGCTTCAATTCTGCGCGCTTTTTCGTTTGTCACATGTGGAATGCGGATAGACGCAGAGCGGTTTCTAGAAGAATAAGCAAGCAAAACCGGAGCTTCATAACCCGGCACCAAACGCTTGTAAGAATTCGTAGTCGAGTTCGCAAAAGCGTTGATGGCTCTGGCGTGCTTGATGATTCCACCAATATAATAAAGTGCTAATTGCGACAAATTTGCGTGTTCTTTTCCGATAAATAAATTTTTGCCGTCTTTCCAAATCGATTGGTGCACGTGCATTCCTGAACCATTATCAGCAAAAATTGGCTTTGGCATGAAAGTTGAAGTTTTGCCATAGCTTTGCGCCACGTTATGAATAACATATTTAAACTTCTGAACCGCGTCAGCCGTGTCGGTAAGCGTGCTATATTTGAATCCGATTTCGAATTGTCCGTTAGCAACTTCGTGATGGTGCAAAAGTGGAGTTAAACCTACAACGCGCATAGTTTCAACCATTTCTGAGCGAATATCTTGGCCAGAATCAAGCGGCAAAGAATCGAAATAAGCGCCTTTAACTTGTGAACGACGCGCCAAATTCCCACCTTCAACAGCTTTGTTCGAATTTTGCGGCATTTCTTCTGAATCAATTGAATAAGAATTTCCGTTATTTCCGGTTTGAAAACGTACATCGTCAAACACGAAGAATTCAGGTTCTGGGCCAAAATAAGCCACATCACCAATTCCACTTTCTTGCAAATATTTCTCAGCTTTTTTCGCAGTAAAACGCGGGTCGCGCTCATATCCGGCGCCGGTTTTAGGCTCGATAACGTCACACGTCAAAACCAAAGTTGGCATCACACAAAATGGATCGATGAAAGCCGTGTCAAGCTGTGGCATCATGATCATGTCAGATTCGTTGATTTCTTTCCAAGCAGGAACCGAAGAGCCGTCAAACGCAACACCTTTTGTTAATTCTTCTTCGCCAACTTGATCAGCGCAATGACTGATGTGAAGCCATTTTCCATTATAATCACAAAAACGAAAATCGATAAATTTTATGTTGTTATTTTTGACTAAATCAAAAATATGCGAAACGCCTGATTTGCTTGACATATGAGATAATTTTTTAATTTTTTAAGCAAGAAATGTTTTTGCGATTATCTGATTAAAAAAATAATTCGCTTGACGGGATTATATTCTAAAACATCTAAACTTTATTGTATAGTACTTTTTTTACAAAAATGACCATTTTAGCGAAAATAACTGTAATTTTTTGTAATTTTTGGAAGATTTTAGCGATTTTTGGAAAAATTTTTGCCAATTTAGACAATTTTCGGTTCAATTTCGAGGATTTTTGGTAAATCTTATTTTTGCGATAATATAATCGGAAGCACGAACAAAAAGTTTTTCGTAATAATAATCCTCGCAACTTAGGCATGTGATGGACTCGCAAAGACTCCTAACCCATAACAATTTCATTTTCGCTTGCTTTTTACGAATATGGCGTTTATAATTTCTTGCAAGAATTAAACTTACGTTTAGTTTTGATTGTTTTTTTTGTGCCCTTAGCTCAGCTGGATAGAGCAACAGCCTTCTAAGCTGTAGGTCAAACGTTCGAATCGTTTAGGGCACGCCACTTCTATCATTTAAGGTTATAATTGCCTTTTTTGCGACGAAAGTTGACTTACTTCACTCACAACAAAACCCGCATCAACAAACTCGCCTTTATAAGATTGGGAATCTCGCTTAAGAATATTTAAAAAATCCACAATTTCTTCATCTTCTAATTTATCATATTTATCAAAAAAATCGCTAAACTTGAATATTCCTTCTTCTAAAAAAAGAATCGCAAGATCGTAGGAAAGATTGCTCCATTTAAAAAATGCCTCCATTAAACTCTCTCTTCGTGGCTCAGATTCGGGCTCTTCATGATCTTCATATTGCTTAACTGGCAATAAATATCTATGTGCAATCAAGCTTCTGTCTTCATGCGGAATCGCCTTAATGATTTTTTCTATATATTCCATACTTACATCTATATCTATCTCTTTAATCATTATATCTCTTATTGATGCAAGAGCAAAATGATAAAAATTCCCCAAAGTTTTCAGGGCTTCTTCTTGTGTAGCAAAACGATAGCACTTGCGATCATCAATTTCAATATTGTCATAAAAAATTAAATCACCATCTTCATCTATTGAAAATTCGCCCAAAATATTACTCATCATCTCCTCGTCTGAAGACGATTCCTTAAAGAAATCTGACTCAAGAATATGGAGGAATTTTCTGCGATTTTCTTGTGCAATCACATCAGAAACTTCATCGCCCCATTCTTGAATAGTTTTGATATGCGGGCTATATTCGGCCATCTTCTCAATTTCTATCCGAGAATATTCTCTCCACAACATCATTAGATCTTCATCTTTTTTTTGTCTTTCTAATTCACATTGCCTAGCCGCTCGATCGTCTTCCATGTTCGCATTTTGCGACAATAACACTCCTTGCGCAAGTGACGAATCTTGATGTTCATCAGAAGGATAAATTGACATAATTTTTTATTTGCGTTTGCCAAAAATTGCCGTTCCAAGACGTATGTGAGTAGCTCCAAGTGCGATTGCATCTTCATAATCTGCACTCATTCCCATCGAAATTTTCGCCAAACCATTTTCTTTGGCAAGTTTATTTAGAAGAGCAAAATAAGGTGAAGGCGCTTCATCACTTGGCGGAATCGCCATCAATCCGACGACATTTAATTTGCAATCGTTTTTTGCAAACCGCACAAATTCTTTGGTAAGAAGTGGATCGATGCCCGATTTTTGAGACTCTTGACCAATATTAACTTGCACAAAAATTTCAGGATTTTTTTGCTCCAGATTCTTTTTAGCAATTTCTTTTTGTAAAGCAAGTGCCAATTTTTCACTGTCTAGACTTTCAATACAATCAAACAAATCAATGGCTTGACGCGCTTTATTACTTTGCAGATGTCCAACAAAATGAAGTTTAATTTGCGGAAATTTTTCCTTAATATTAGGCCATTTTTCTTGCGCCTCGCTGATATAATTCTCACCAAATATTTTGCAATTTGAATTAATTGCCTCTATAATCGCTTCAGTTGAGACCGTTTTTGAAACCGCGACCAAGTTGACTTCGTTTTTTTTACGACCATAAACTTCGCAAGATTTAGAGATTTTTTGATCAATTAGAAAAAGATTTTTTTCAATTTCGTTCATATGAATTACAAAATTTTATTTGAGTTAAAAAAGTTTCAAAAACAACGCAACAAATCAAGCAAAATCAACTTCTCAAGCGTTTTTTTTACCGACCAAAAAAGATGCGGCGATTTAGGTGAAATCATTAAAAATTTGCCAAAAAATTCAGCTGTAATATTTCGAGAGTATGATTTAAGCAAAGAAAAAAGGCAAGTCTTGGCTTTAGAAATTTTCGCAATTTGCAAAAAATTCGGCCATAAATTTTTAGTCGCAAAAGACTTAAAACTCGCGCAAGAAATTGGCGCAAATGGCCTTCATTTCTCAGATTTAGATGCCGGTTCTAACGCGACTTTTAAGGCGCCAGAAAACTTTAAAAATAATCGCAAATTCATAATTTCACTAGCTTGTCACAGCTTAAAATCTACTCTAAAAGCCCAAAAATCAATAGCTGATCTTATTTTTTTATCGCCAATTTTTGCTACGAAAAGTCATTTGAACGCGAAGAAATTGGGATTAAAAACTCTCGCAAAAGCTTGCCGCTCTTCACAAAAACCCATTTTTGCACTTGGTGGAATAAACGAAAAGAATATTTCTAGCGTTAGAAAATCTAAAGCTTGCGGAATTGGCGGAATCGATATTTTTGTAAAAAAATAGTGATTTTTAATAAATAATCGCTAAAATGTTATTAATCACTTAAATTAACGTTAAGAAATGCAAAAAAGTTCAAAAATTTTCATCGCCGGACATAATGGGATGGTTGGTTCAGCCATTTTGCGTCAATTGCAAAAAGACGGTTATCAAAACATAATTGTCAAAACACGTCACGAGCTTGATTTGCTTGACTCAAAAGCCGTTGCTGATTTTTTTGCAAACGAAAAACCCGAATATGTTTTTTTATCAGCCGCAAAAGTTGGTGGAATTGAAGCAAATCGCACCAAAATGGCCGATTTTACTTATGAAAACTTACAAATTCAAAATAACATAATTCACAATTCTTATTTAAGTGGCGTTAAAAGGCTTGTCTTTCTAGGAAGCTCGTGCATTTATCCAAAATTTGCGCCACAACCAATTAAAGAAGAATATTTATTGACGGGCGCGCTTGAAGAAACAAATTATGGCTATGCGATCGCAAAAATCGCGGGCGTAAAATTGTGTGATTCTTATCGCGACCAATATGGATGCGACTTTGTGCCGATAATGCCGACAAATCTTTATGGCATAAATGATAATTTCGACTTGAAAAATTCTCACGTTTTGCCAGCACTTTTGCGCAAATTTCATGAAGCAAAAGCCGCGAATTTGCCCTACGCCGAAGTGTGGGGAAGCGGAACAGCAATGCGCGAATTTTTATATGTTGACGATTTAGCAAAAGCCTGCATTTTTGTTATGGATAATAAATCGATCACAAGCCTTACAAACATCGGCACCGGAGAAGATATCTCGATCAAAGATTTGGCGCTTTTAATCAAAGAAATTGTTGGCTTCAAAGGTGAAATAAAATTCGACACAACCAAGCCAGACGGAACTCCACGCAAGGTTTTAGACACATCTAAAATAAACTCTTTCGGATTTTATGCCAAAACTTCTCTTGAAGATGGAATAAAAATGGTTTATGATTGGTACTTAGAAAATCAAGAAAAAATAAAAGGAAAATAATATGACGGCAACAATAATTGATGGCAAAAAAATCGCGCACGAATTAAAAACCGAAATTGCCCTTGAGGTCGCAAAAATCAAGAAGTCTCACCACATTACCGCTGGCCTTGCCGTAATTTTAGTTGGCAACGATCCTGCAAGCGAGGTTTATGTTTCAAACAAAGAAAAAGCTGCTCACATGGTTGGCATGAACTCTTTTCAATACAAGCTTGCGGCCGATATTTCTGAAAATGAATTAATCGAAAAAATTCACGAACTCAACAACGACAAGAATATTCACGGCATTTTGGTTCAACTTCCATTGCCAAAAACAATTGATGCAAACAAAGTAATTCATGCAATTGATCCAAAAAAAGATGTCGACGGATTCAATATTCTCAACGTCGGAAAGCTTGCAATTGGCCAAACCAGCGGCAAAGATAAAGCGATCGTGCCCTGCACTCCTCTCGGCTGTTTGCACTTAATAAAACAGACGATTGGCAACGATTTGGCCGGCAAAAAAGTTTTGATAATCGGAACATCAAACATTGTCGGAAGGCCGCTCACACAGCTTTTGATTCTTGAAAAATGTACAGTTACTTCGGCGAATAGCGCAACAAAAAATCTAAAAAACGAGTGTTTGCAAGCCGATATTATAATCTCGGCGACTGGCGTTGCTAAGCTGATCAAAGCCGATATGGTTAACAAAAACTCGGTCATAATTGATGTTGGAATTAACAGAATCAGCGATGAATTTGGCAAGACAAAATTGGTTGGCGATGTCGATTTTGACAATGTCAAAGAAGTTGTAAGCGCAATTACGCCGGTGCCCGGTGGCGTTGGTCCCATGACAATTTCTTATTTATTAAAAAACACGCTAGATTGCTGCCTTAAATCAATTTAGTTAAACAAAAAAAACAAAAATATGGACAATACATTAATCAAAGAACTTAAGGCAGAAGCCAGATCGGACGCTATCACTAATTTTTTTCACAGACGCAAAAAAATATTTTACAGAATTTCAGTTGCGGCAATATTTTTTCTGCTGTGCTTCTTTGTTTTCAGTATAATTCGAAATAATCTTGAAGAAAAATATTCTAAAATATTACATCAATCTCTTATTTCAGAAGAGCTTGGCGAATTTGAAAAAGCTAAAGAAAATCTTGCGCAAATTTATAACGCAACTTTCGCGCCTTCTGGACCAAAGTCTCTCGCATCAATGCGCTATGCGGGTTTGCTTTTAGTTGAAGGCAAAAAAGATGAGGCACTAAAAATTTATCAAGAAATTGCTTTTTCTTCAAGTTATGATGATTTTATACAAGAATTATCTGGAATTTTAGCGGCAAAAATTCTTGTTAATCAAATTAACAAAACCAGCGATCAAGAACTACAAAATAAAACCTTGGCAGAGTTAAATAAGATTGTCAAAAACAATAAAATTTTGCGTCCATATACTTTAGAACAGCTTGCAATTTTTTATATTAAAACGCAAAAAAATATTGAGGCCAGAAAAGCACTTGAAGAAATAATTAAAACTCCAAACATTGCGCAAAGCCTTGCTATCAGAGCATCGGACCTTATAAAATTAATTTCATAAATAGTGAAAAATATTTTCGTAAAAACATTTTTTATCGCCTCGATATTATTTCTTCAAAACTGTTCTGACGATGTAACTTATGATAAAGAAAAAGCGGTTTTAGCCTTTGCTGACACAGGAACTTTAACAGTTGACGAATCTCTTAAAAACACCGAAATAAAAATTCCTAAACAACAAAATTTTGATTTTAGCGCAGGATTTGAGAGCAAAAATCAACAAATTGAAAATTTTTATTTCTCGCAAATCAAACCAAAAAAATTCTTAAATAAGTCATCAACAACTTGGTCAGGATCGCGCCCATTCTTTGGCAAAAGCTTTGTTTTTGAGCCCGCAATAACAAGCGATAAAATATTTTTACTTGATGCAAGAGGTAATTTATTTGCTTATGATATTAAAACAAAAAAGAAGATTTTCAAAAATAGAATTTTTGCAAAACGTTATTTGAAAAATTATCAAACTCCAAAAATCAGTTATTTTAACGACACAATTTATGCAATCGCCGGAAGCAATGAAATTGTGGCTTCAAACGCGATTGATGGTAAAATTTTATGGTCAAAAACAATTTTATCATTGCCAGTTTCAAAACCAGTTTCTGACGGAAAATTAGTTTATACAACCACCAGCGATAACAAAACTTATGCACTTAATGCAACCACAGGAGAGTTGGTCTGGACAGCTTCTGGCGTTTCAAAACCAACCGCAATTCTTGGCTCGTCAAACCCGATAATTTATAAAGAAAATCTTATTGTTTCTTATGCGTCAGGCGAAATTTATGCGCTTGACAAAAACACTGGCGAGCCTCTCTGGTCACAGAATCTCAACGTTAACAAAGCCACCGATTCTGACTTTTATTTAAACGACATTGACGCAACACCAATCATCAAAAACAACATAATTTTCGCAATTGGAAACGGCGGATTAATGATGGCAATTGATATTAAAACCGGCAATTATTTATGGAAAAAAGAAATCGCCACAATCACTGATTTCTTCGCCGCAAGCGAGTTTTTATTTGTCATCGACAACCACGATAAATTGATTGCTTTAAGCCAAAAAAATGGTGCAATAAAATATATTTCACAACTTCCCGATTATAAAAATAAAAAGAAATCACAAAGCAAAATAATTTATAACGGAATAATTTTAGCCGGCAACAAATTAATTATTTCAGATTCGCGCGGAAGGCTTCTGGTTGCGGCTTTGCAGGATGGAAAAATTGAACAAGAATTCAAAATTAATCAAAAAATTTTCCATTCGCCAATTGTAGTTAACGGCAAAATTTATCTCCACACAGTCGGCAGCTTTTTGATAAATCTGGTCGAAGTTTGGTAAAATTATAAACCCCGCAAAGTGGGTGGCGCTTAGGCGCGAAACAGTACTTAATCTAATTTTTAAACATGCTCAAAGATAAATATAATCATCAAGAAAGCGAGAAAAAGTGGCAGAATTATTGGCGCGATGAAAAAATTTTCGCGTGGAAAAATGATCTCCCGAAAGCCCAAACTTTTGTCATCGACACCCCGCCACCAACGGTTTCTGGCGTTCTTCATATGGGCCATGTTTTTTCATACACACAAGCAGATTTTGTGGGGCGTTTTCAGCGCATGAACGGCAAAGATGTGTTTTATCCGATGGGGTTTGATGATAATGGATTGCCGACGGAACGGTTGGTTGAGAAAATTATCGGCAAAAAAGCTGGTGTTTATGAAAGCGAAAATGGCCGTGGATCTTTCATAGCCAAATGTCGCGAAGTTGTTGACGAAGCTGAAAAAGAATTTGAGGCGTTGTTTAATTCGATCGCGCTTTCGGTTGATTGGAGTCAGAAATATCAGACGATTTCGCCAGAATCACAGAAGATTTCACAGGCTTCGTTCGTTGATTTGTGGCGCAAAAGCTTGGTTGAGAAAAAATTCGAACCAGTTTTTTGGGACATTTCTGACCGCACGGCTCTAGCTCAAGCTGATTTGGTGGATAAGGAAGTTGAAGGTGTGATGAATTATATTTTGTTTGAAGTTGAAGGAAGTGACAAGTCGATAGAAATCATGACAACCCGCCCCGAACTACTTCCTGCCTGTGTTGCGGTGATGGTTCATCCAGAAGATTCGCGTTATAAACATTTGCACGGGAAGTTTGCAATTACTCCACTTTTTGGCGTGAAAGTGAAAATTATTGCTGATGAGGATGTGCAAGTGGATAAAGGCACAGGCGCTGTTATGTGTTGTACTTTTGGCGATGAGACGGATATAAAATGGTGGAAGAGACATCAGCTTGACTTGAAGGTTATCATTAGCAAAGACGGCAAAATTAAAGACTTGCCACTAAAGCAATTCAAAGAAAAAACAATTGAGGAGTTGAAAACAAAAAACCTCCTCCTAAATCAAGAAAAAATCACCCGCGCCGTAAAATGCGCCGAACGCTCTGGCGTGCCGATTGAAATTTTAGTGATGCCGCAATGGTTCATCAATATCATCGATAAAAAAGAAGCGCTAAAAGCCAAGGCTGCTGAGTGCAACTGGTTTCCGTCTTACATGAAAGTTCGTATCGACCAATGGATTGACGGACTTTCTTGGGATTGGTGCATCAGCCGCCAGCGCTTCTTTGGCGTGAATTTTCCAGTTTGGTATTCTAAACGTGCCGGCGAAGAAGGGAAAATTCTTGTTGCTGAAATTGAGCAATTGCCTTGCGACCCAAACATCGACTTGCCTCGCGGATATTCGCGCGAAGAAGTTACGGCCGAAACCGACATTATGGACACTTGGGCGACATCGTCAATCAGCCCGCAGCTTTCAAGCAAAGGCGTCAGCACTGAAATTTGCTTCGACAAAGCGCGCCACGAAAAACTTTTCCCCGCCGATTTGCGTCCGCAAGCCCACGAAATCATTCGCACTTGGGCGTTTTACACCATTGCAAAAGCGCTTTTGCACGAAGATAAAATTCCGTGGAAAAACCTCATGATCTCAGGCTGGTGCTTGGCTGCGGACAAAACCAAGATGAGCAAATCAAAAGGAAATGTAGTCACGCCAACTGCGCTGATCGAAGAAAAAGGCTCTGATGTTGTGCGTTATTGGACATCAACCTCGCATTTGGGCGCAGACACTGCCTATAGCGAGGATGTTTTTAAGATTGGACAAAAATTGTTGACCAAGCTTTATAATGCGACAAAATTTGCGGCGATGAATTTTGAGAAAATTGCAGCGGATGATTTTGACCTGACGCAAATTGAGGCGCAAAAATATATCACGCAAGCTGCTGATTTATGGATTTTGTCACGCTTACATCAAACAATCGCCAGCGCCACGCAATCTTTCGAAAAATTTGAATATGCCCGCGCACGCGAAGCGATCGAAAGCTTTTTCTGGAATGATTTATGCGACAATTATCTCGAGATTTGCAAAGTTCGCTCTTACGGCTTAGAAGCTCAAAAATGGGAAGGCAGAGAGTTTTCGGCGCAAGAGCAGACCAACATAAAAAATGGCCAAAAAAGTGCGATTTTGACGCTAAAAATTGTGTTAAACGGCACTTTAAAACTATTTTCGCCTTTTATCCCTCATATCACCGAAGAACTTTACTCAGAAATTTTCGCAAAAGAATTCACGAAAACAAAATCGATCAATGCGCGCGGAAATTGGCCTAAGGCAAGCGATATGTTTTTTGATGAAAAATTTATCGCACTTGGTGACGCGGCTTTAAGCGTGATTTTTGAAGTGCGCAAATATAAATCGGACAATAATTTATCGATGAAAACGACGGTTTCTTGCATAAAAGTTTCAAGCAAAACCGACTTAACGACGATTTTGGACGATTTATCCAATGTTTGCAACGCTCTAAAAATTGAGCTAAGTCAAAATGAAATATTCTCGGTAGAAATAAGCGAATAGTTAATCGACGAAAGTTCTAGAAAAATCGAATCTTTTTTCGACCACCTAAAGACAAGAAAGCAAGCTCGCGCGTTGCTTTAAAATAAGAAGCCAATCTCAAACTTACGTCATTTTTCATAGGAAACAGAACCAATCCTCAAAAGCAACCTCATAAAAATCTCACCCATTTTTTATGATAAGTGATGTGGACCACTATTTCGAGAACCTCCAACAGCCGAAGAAGCCCCAATAGGCCTAACCGCCGATGACGCGACAGATTCAGATCTTTGCAAGGCGGCGCGAAGTCTAGAGCCAAGTTCGCGCATCATCTCGTCACTCAAATCTTCATAAGGCCTTCCACCCTGACTCTGTGGCTTGGCGCTCACATCTTGCTTCACATAAGAAATTCTGCCTTGTTGCAACGCGCTAACCGTCAAATCGCCGTCAAGCGCGCCACAATCGACAAGAAGATGGACTGTGTCTTGAAGCTGAGCTTCTTTTGAAGTATAATTTTCTATTGGCGCCACAATAGAGTAACATTGCGCTTTATCAACAACTTTATCACCTTGCGAAATACTCAAGCGAGTTCTTCTTATCAAAAAATTATCGCCCTTCAAGGCAGACGGATCAAGAGAAACTTGCTTTGCTTTTTCATTTTGAAGCAATAAATCTATAATGACAGCCTCATCAACCAAGGCCTGCTCTTCGCCGCCAAGGTCAAGAGCTATCGGCTCTTCATATTCCGGCGCTTCATATTCCTCTTCCTCAGGTATATCTCCTCCATCCAATTCCTCCTCCTCACTATCGCTCCAGCGCTCAGATTCTTCATCACCTTGCATTTTTTCTATCTCAAGGTGAATCATTTTACCAATTTCGACTAAATCCTCTAAAGCAATATCACCTTTCTCTATCCAGCCATCATCTTTGCTCAAGAAAATAGTTTTATTATCACCCTCGCCCCTCACCAAAATGAACCATTTTTTAATACCATCATTTAACTCATATTGCTTATCTCCATCATCAAGAGAATCATGCTCCAAACGGTCAAGATTTAATAATATTTTACCTATATTAATTGCCTTAGCAAGCTCTGGAGCAAGTCTTTTCGCGTCTTCCAATGAAATTGACACAGTCGAAGCTCGTTGTTGACGCCCCATTTCAATTTTCATCCTAGCCATTACTGCTTCAGACGAAAAATCAATTGTGGTGGGATTGCGCCTTCCCAAAGCGGCAGAAGCGGTGCTTTCTCGTCTCACATTGCCAGCCAATCCAGCCTCAAACATACCTTTTTGGGTCTCATTCAATAGCCCAAAAATGCGTTCGAAATTCTCTTGCGATGGCGCAAGTTGTGGATTTTTTCTGGCAAGACTCGTTAATAAATCTACGGCACGGTCGCACACTTTAGGAAAATTAGCCTTATTACCAGCGCTCTGCTCCTCAAGTACAGTTGCAACAATATCGGCAAACGCACCATATTCAATTCTTCCGGCTCTAACCGCTTCCTCAACAAGACCAGAAATGATCTTCTCATCTTTAGATCCACCATTGCAATAAAAACTGACAAGGCCTTTGATGGTTTCAACAACATCGCCTTCTGCGCCTCGCCCTCTAACTAAAGCAGTCTTTAGATTTTGTTGAAGCGATTCTAGAAGTGGCGTCAGAGTTGGAACCATATTAGAAGAAAATTCCGCATCTTCCAGAGCGGCCACTGCTCTAATTCTGCCCGCCAAATCTTCAGAAACGTCATAAATTTTATAGCCACACTGATCATTCGCCGTTTCAATAATCCTTGCCAACCTCCGATATCTAAATTTTTTATCCACCGAAATGTCCGCTAAATCTCTCGAACTCACCCATGAATTTAATATCGCAATCACTTCCTGTTTTTTATCAGCACCATCTTCTTCGGTTAATTCGATATCTAACAAATCTTTATCGTTAATTACATATTGCCTAATGGCATTTGTGACCTTCTCAAACATAACTTAAAATTTAGATTATTATTTCCTCAATATAAAATTAACTGCTTTTTAATTTTATAGTCAAGAAATTTAATTTTATCAAAATTCATTCACCACTTTTGACTAGAAAACGCGACAGTTTAACTTGAATTTGACTTAAAAGGCTCAAATTTTGGCGATTTTTTATCGAAAACTCTTGACAAATTGGCTTTGAATTACTATATTATTAACAGAAATAAAAAGACGCTAAGGCCTTTTTTTCGGTGCTTTGCACCTTACTACTTGAATAACAAGCTAGTTTTGGGTGAGGAACTGAAAAACAAAATGAGTTAATTCATTTTAAGAGTTCTTCCCCCGTTAATAAAAATGGGAGATTTATGGCTAAAATGGCGGCTTTTATATTTAACCCAAGCAACTTGATCCAAAAATTTGGACGCTTCGGTCAATGTCGCTTTATCAAGATCACCGGTTTTTTCTTTGCTTTCAGTGCTTGTTATAGCATGAACGCCTACGCACAAAACAGCGTTAATTCACACCCAAAATCACAATTTAAAAAACGCAATTATATCAGCGTTGTCGGTTCTTCAACGGTTTACCCTTTCACTGCGGTCATTGCTGAAAAATTCGGAAAACGCTATAAAAAATATCGCACACCAACAATTGAAGCAAACGGAACCGGCGGCGGATTTAAACTTTTCTGCTCGGGCGTTGGTTATAAATTTCCGGATTTTTCAAACGCGTCACGAAAAATTGAAGAAAGCGAAATCGCGCTTTGTCGCAAAAATGGCGTGTATGAAATTGGCGAAATCAAAATTGGCTATGACGGAATTGTTCTTGCGAATTCAACTTTGGGTCAAAAAATTAATCTGACGAAAAAACAATTATTTTTGGCACTCGCGCA
>CAMCFD010000042.1 GCA_945874115.1 Rickettsia typhi
GCAATTAAAATGTCGCGGATAAAGCCAAAAACACGTGACATCGAAATAAAAAATGACACAGTAAACGCAGAGCGAAAAATTGACATTTTCAAAAGTTTGAATGAATATAATATCGCAAAGATCGTACAAATTTTAGACGACTCGCCAAATTTATTCTAAAATATAGCCGAGGAAAACAACGATGTATAATAGGTCAAGAGCAATTAAAATGCTTACATTGTCCCATTTTGAAATAGGTTCTTGCAAAAGAATTTTTCGCATAATCGAGCGCGGCAAGTTGCGAATTTTTTCTGCACGCAAACGCTTTTTTTCTTCCTTAGAAACTTTTATTTTTTTAGGTCGACATCTTTCTAGAGCGAAAATATGCCACGAAAAATAAGCAATGGCAAGGCTTGACAATGAAAGATCAAGAATGTCACTCGTGCTAATTTTAATAATTTTATTGACAATAAAATAGAAAAATAAATAGGCAACAAAGCCCCACCAGCGGATTAATATTTTAATGTCTTCTTCGCCTTTTGACGATGCTCGAAATGATTTGTCAATTTTATTTAATAGCGCAGAAAGATAGTTTAAAATATTTTGCATGATTAAAGAAATTATTTTTTATTTTCACTGTTTGCAACCGCATATTGCGTGCCTTGCCAAGGCATTTCAAAATCGAATTCGCGAAATTCTTGCATTAATTTTGCCGGCTCATATATCACTTTTTTTTGCGCCTCGTCATAGCGAACTTCCTTGTAGCCCGTAAGTGGAAAGTCTTTGCGCAACGGATGACCTTCAAAACCATAATCGGTTAAAATTCGGCGCAAATCAGGGTGATTATCAAAGATAATTCCATACATGTCGAAAGCCTCGCGTTCAAGCCAATTAGCGGTGCTAAAGACTTTTGAAACAGTTTCAACTTGTTCGCCTTCATTAAGCGCAACCTTAATTGTGATGCGATTATTTAACTTCAAACTCAATAAATTATAAATGACTTCGAAGCGCGGAGACCTTATAGAAAGCATGTCGGCGCCAAATAAATCGAGCAAAATTTTAAACGATAAATTTTTATCATCGCGCAAAAATGTCAGAAATTTTGTAATTTTTTCAGCTTCAACATATATTATCAAATTATCGTTGGCTATTGGCTCAACAGCTTTAATATCAGCAAAATTCTGCTTGATATATTCCAATTGTGCACCTAAATTTTTCGTTAAATTTTGCGACATTTTTAATTTTTTATTTTCGATTAATTTATTATCTTTTGAAAAAACCGCCAGTTCTTCTGATTTTTCTTTGTAAAGTTAAAATTCCGTAAAGCAGCGCCTCCGCTGTTGGCGGACAGCCCGGAACATAAACATCGACAGGAACAATACGATCACAGCCGCGAACGACCGAATAAGAATAGTGGTAATAGCCGCCGCCATTAGCGCACGAGCCCATCGAAATAACATAGCGCGGCTCGGCCATTTGGTCATAAACTTTGCGAAGTGCCGGCGCCATTTTGTTGGTGAGAGTTCCTGCGACAATCATAACGTCTGATTGGCGTGGAGACGGGCGAAAAACCATTCCGAAACGGTCAAGATCATAACGCGAAGCCGCAGTTTGCATCATTTCAACCGCACAGCAAGCAAGGCCGAAAGTCATAGGCCAAAGCGATCCTGTGCGCGCCCAATTTGCCAAATCGTCAAGCTTCGCAGTCACAAAACCTCTATTGTTGATTTCGTCTGCAACCTGATTTAGCAAGGCGTCTTGGTTTAGCGGACTTAATAATTTTTCGTTCATATTCTAAAAAAGTTATAATTAAAATCTATTTCCAATCAAGCGCACCGCGCTTCCATTCATAAATAAATCCGATAGTAAGAAGAGTTAAAAATGTCATCATTGACCAAAATCCAAATACACCGATTTGCTTCAAAGACACGGCCCACGGGAATAAAAAGGCAATTTCAAGATCGAAAATTATAAACAAAATCGCAACCAAATAAAATTGAACGTCAAATTCGTTTCTCACCGGCCCCTCACCTTCAAATCCGCACTCATAAGGCGAATTTTTTTCTTTATCAGGCTTTCTTGCTGCGATAATAAAAGGAATTATAGTAATGACAACAGACAAGCCAATTGCGATAGCTAAAAAGAAAATTATTGGCAAATATTGTGACGAAACATTGAAGGAATAAGCAGAAAGTAAATTCATTTTACCTAAAAATTTGATTAATAATTTATGTTGCTGACAAAAATAACAGATTTCTTATAAAAATAAAGCTTTTTTTTGTTTTTGCTGACACTAAATCAATTATATGGCAATTTAGGGCGAAGATTTATGAAAAACCTCAAATTTTGCCAAAAACAACAAACTTACTTGCAAATATTAAATTTTTATATATTATTGGTCGCACAAAGTTAATTCAATTAAATAAAATTATGTTTACAGGACTATACACAGCACTTGTTACGCCTTTTAAAAATGGCAAAGTTGATGAAAAAGCTCTCGAAAAATTGGTCGAATTTCAGATTAAAAACAAGGTTGATGGAATCGTTCCGTGCGGCACTACTGGTGAATCGCCAACACTTTCTCACGACGAACATAATCGCGTAATTGAAATTTGCGTGAAAGTGGCAAAAAAAAGAGTGAAAGTTATCGCGGGAACCGGCTCTAATTCTACTGAAGAAGCGGTTTTGATGACAAATTATGCCAAAAAAGTTGGAGTTGATGGTTGTTTAATTGTCGCGCCTTATTACAACAAACCAACGCCAGAAGGGGTTTTTCAGCATTTTAAAGCACTTGACGCTTGCAAAATTCCACTGATAATTTACAACATTCCTGGGCGCTCTGTTATCAACATTTCTGACGAAAATTTGGCGCGAATCGCCGAACTTAAAAATGTCGTTGGCATTAAAGACGCTACGGGCGACTTGGCTCGCATGGCAACGCTTCGCTTACTTATCAAAAAAGAATTCGCTTATTTATCAGGAGAAGACGCGACAGCCGTGGGTTTTAACGCAATGGGTGGCAATGGTGTAATTTCAGTCACCGCAAATATTGCCCCAAAACTGTGTGGAGACCTACAACGCGCTTGCTTAAAGCATGATTATAAAACCGCGCTTAAAATTCAAGATAAATTGACTGATTTACACATGGCAATGTTTTGCGAAACCAATCCAATTCCCATCAAATATGCTGCGCACTTAATGGGATTATGCGAAAAAGAAATTAGATTACCATTGGTTGAAGCTTCAAAGCCAGCAAAAGAGCGCATCGCCAAAGAAATGAAAAAAATCGGATTAATTTAGAATGATATATCGAGAAGCTCTGGCGCAATTAGACGGAGATAATCAAGATAGCGCTCGGGTCTATATGGTGCGCGCGGCACATTATAGAAAAGCTGGTCAACCGATAAACGAAGTCGTTTGCTACATGAACTCAATCAAAAAAATATTGAAGGAGGACGATTCCGTCATTTATCACTCTTACCCCTATTTAGCGGAGGCCGCCTACAGATCGGGGATTTTTTTGCAAAAACTCGGGCAAAATCAAGCGGAAATGCCGCCATTATCAGATTCTGATATCGAATTTATTAGAGAAAGATATGACTCTCTAGAAGATAAAGATGACGATTATGTGTTTGGGCTTTTTTCTGAAATGATTGCCGATTTTTTTAACCAACTTTGCATCGCTATCAATCCAAAAATATATCACAATATTGCAGCTAAAGACGGGCATTTTTTGGCTTTAGAAGAGTTAAAAAAGGACCTAAGTGAAGAAGGAGGAGGCCACGAAGAAGAAGCGTTTCGCGACACCGTAGCTAGCTCGAAAATTCTCGAAAACCAATTTAATTTTGCCACCAAATCACGCTTGGACGAAAGATATTCTCACGCTTATTATTGGTGCCAAAAATATATTTCAAAAGATCCGACAGAAAATAAAACCAGAGAACAATTAGAAAGAATAATATTGGTTTCAAGTAATCATCTTTCGCAAGAAAAAATAAACCAACTCGATGAGCTTGTTGCCAAAGAAAAGCGCTCAGAAAGAGCTGATGCAAAATTAATGGAAGAGCAGGAATCTGTAAAAATCAGAAGCTTGATCGATGAAGGAACTTCAAAATCAGCGGAAGATGCAAGCTTACTTTTGATAAAACGACTTGAAAGAAAAATTGCAAAACCAAATACGAAAGTTCAAAAACCCGACATCGGAATGTTGGCCGATATAGATATTGGGTCGATTCGCTAATATTTTTAGGCACAAAAATCACCAGAAGCGCCCTGCCCCGCAAGCAATTGTAATTTTTTGTAATAAAAAACCCTTTGAAATATTGATTTTAGGTGCTAGAATAGGGTTTATCTTTGATAATAATAAATTTACCGATGGCAATCTCACAAAAAACGATCAACAGTCAAATTTCATGCAGCGGAATTGGAATTCACTCTGGGTCTGAAGTTAAAATGACATTAAAACCAGCGCAACCAAACAGCGGAATCGTCTTTAAAAGAACCGATATCGAGCCAGAAAAATCAATAGTTGAAGCCGATTATAAAAATGTTGTAGAAACCAATTTGGGCACCACAATTGCCAATAAATTCGGCGTAAAAATTTCAACAATCGAACATTTTTTGGCAGCTATTTGGGGCTGTGGCGTTGACAACCTTATAGTCGAAATCGATAATCAAGAAGTTCCGATTATGGACGGAAGTTCTGAACCCTTTGTTTTCTTGCTTGAATGCGCCGGAGTCGTCTCGCAAGATGCGGTTCGCGAATCAATTGAAATTATGAAAAAAGTTCGCATCGAAGACGGCGACAAATTCATTGAAGTCGAGCCTTCGAAAGAATTTTCAGTTGATTTAATAATCGATTTTAATCACAAAAATATCAACCAACAAAAGTTTTTTTATCATTCTGATTTTACGTCATTTAAAAATGACATTTGCCGCGCGCGAACCTTTGGTTTCAAGCACGAAATTGAATATTTAAACAAAATGGGTTTAGCCAAAGGCGGCTCGCTTGATAATGCAATTTTGGTCGATGAAAATGGCGTTGTTAATAAAGACGGATTGCGCTATCAAAATGAATTTGCGCGCCACAAATTGCTCGATTTTATCGGCGACGTTTATCTCTCGAAACACTACATAATCGGCCATTTCAAGGCTTTTAAATCAGGGCACGGCCTGAACAATAAAATGCTGCACAAATTATTGTCAGATAAAGACGCGTGGCGCTTGGTTTAATTTTTGTTAACGCAATATATAGCCACGAATCACGGCACGCGGAACATCGCGAAGTGAACATTTCAACATTTCTTCTGGCGGAATTTTCTTGATGGACATCGAAGCGCCACCTCTAAATCTTAAAATCGTATAATTTTCGTTTGTTTTTTCGCGAATTTTTTGCGCCATAAAATCTTGAATCGCCTCGTAAACCTCGCTAGAACTAGCATTTTCAACCAAGATTTTTTGCCCAAATTGCGGACAAAAAATTTCGACATCATTTTTTTTGGCACGATTGTCGCCACAAGAAAAGATAAATAGGAAAGAAAATATCAAAATTTTATTTAACATATTTGATAATTTTATTGTGGCTTAACCTGCCCTATATTGCTAAACAGCGATTTAAAAATACCGATTTCGTTGCTTTTTACTTCAGTGTGTTTATAAGAAAAATTTATCTTGCTTTCATCACTAAGAGTAAGAGTTTGAAGCTTTTGCAACGTTTCTCCATCACTAAATTGCAAAGTTATGATTTTTCTGTCGATGACACTTGGTTTAAAAAATAACAAACTTTTCACGTCTTCTGCGAAATAAATCCAAACTTCGCCGTCTAAATCAGACATAATAGTCGGAGAACCCATGATCTGTATGGCTTTATCCTTAGTTGTGACGCCTTCCTCCAAAAGATGATAATCTGCCAACTCAATCATATAGCCTCGCTTGTCTACCCTTGAAACGCAAGAGTTTAGAGTAAAAATCAGCAAAATCAGCAAAAAATATTTATTTTGGCAATTTTTTATCAATTTTTGCATTGATTTTATTTATTTTTAATATATAATGACATCACAACAACCTAAAAAAGCTTTTTTGTGCAGCTTTAAGCTTAGAATATTTTAAGCAATTAGGTATAGAAAAAAACTCTAAAAAGCGTTTGCAATTTAAGTTTTTTATCTATTAAATCATTGTTTGATTAAAAAAACAAGCACTACTATTTTAAATTTGTTCAGCCATGGCAGTACCTAAAAAGAAGAAATCAAAATCAAGACGCAATATGCGCAGAGGAAGTAACGGTTCTTATGATGCCAACCTTCCGAACGTTACCGTTGACAAAACAAGCGGAGAACTTAAACTTTCTCACCACATTTCGCTTGACGGATATTATAATGGTCGTAAAGTTATTGCCGACAAAAAGAAAAAAGAAACAAATTCTTAAACAATAAAATTCTTTTTACAAAGTGAAACAAAAACTAAACATAGCCCTTGATTGTATGGGGGGAGACAGAGCCCCTCAGATCGTCATTGAAGGAGCGGATATAATCGCTTCAACCAATTCAGATGTTCACTTTTTGTTTTTTGGAGATGAAGAAAAAATAACGCCGATTATTCATAATTGTCGCCATTTGAAAGATCGTTATACGATCACTCATACTCAAGAAGTAATTTCTTCCGACGAAAAACCATCGGTCGCGTTAAGGCGCTTCACTAAATCAAGCATGCGACTTGCGATTGATTCCGTTAAAGACGGCACCAGTGATGTCGTAATTTCAGCAGGAAACACCGGCGCTCTTATGACGATTGCAAAAGTTGTTTTGCGACCACTTGACTCAATTGACAGACCAGCAATCATTACCACAATCCCGAACCAAAAGAAAAAAGCCACCGTTTTGCTTGATATGGGCGCAAACATCGAGTGCGACGCTGAAGTTTTATACCAATTCGCCGTTATGGGACATGCCTTTGCGCGAGTGGTTTTAAAACTTGAAAATCCAAAAATCGGAATTTTAAACGTTGGATCTGAAGAATTAAAAGGCCACGAAGAAGTTAAAGCCGCGATGGCATTGATTAAAGCAAGTCACTTGAAAGATGATGTCTATGGTTATGTAGAAGGTGACGACATCACAAAAGGAACAGTTGACGTTGTTGTCACTGACGGATTCACTGGAAATATCACACTAAAAACAATTGAAGGCACTGTAAAATTCGTTGCTGCACTTATCAAGGAAGGATTTATGGATTCAATTTTTTCGAAAATTGGCTATTTATTCGCAGGCCCCTCTTTAACGAAAGCAACAAAAACCGTTGACCCAAGATTGCACAACGGCGCAATGCTTGTTGGCCTTAATGGCGTAGTAGTTAAAAGCCACGGCAGTACTGACCGCATAGGTTTTGCAAATGCAATAAAAGTCTCGATCTCGTTGCTTGAAAACAAAATTAACGATAAAATTATCGAAGAAATAAAGATGACGCCAAAACATCCATCCAAAGAAAAAGAAGAATAATTTTTGGCGTTAATTTTCAAAAAAAGAATTGAAATAACCAATTTATGTCAAAAATTAGAAGCGTAATCGCTGGAACCGGATCTTATTTACCGCAAAAAATTGTAACAAATGAAGACTTGGCAAAAACCGTCGACACTAGCGACTCTTGGATTGTTGAGCGCACGGGAATCAAAAACAGACATATCGCAGTTGATGGAGAATTAACTTCAGATTTAGCACAAAAAGCATGTGTTTTGGCACTGAAAAATGCAAATTTGGAAGCCAAAGATATTGAATTAATCATTGTTGCAACCACCACTCCTGACTTAACCTTTCCTTCTACGGCGACAATATTGCAGGCAAAAATTGATGCAAAAAATGCCTTCGCGTTCGACATTCAAGCTGTTTGTTCTGGATTTGTTTATGCGTTAAATGTCGCTGATAATTTTATAAAATCAGGACAAGTGAAAAACGCCTTGGTTATTGGCGCCGAAACATTATCGCGCATCGTTGATTGGAGCGATCGAAACACTTGCGTGCTTTTCGGTGATGGCGCCGGAGCCGTTGTCTTGCAAAGCTATGACAAAGATGATCGCGGAATTATGGTCAGCGATTTGCACTCGGATGGAACTTTATGCGACATTTTAAAAACAAGCGGCGGACCTTCTTTTAACAAACAAACCGGCGTGATTCAAATGGCGGGAAAAGAGGTTTTTAAACACGCTGTCGACAAAATGGCGAAATCTGTTGTTGATGCTCTTCAAAAAATAAACTTAACACCGAGCGACATAGATTTATTAGTTCCGCATCAAGCAAATGCTCGAATTTTAACTTCAGTTGCAAACAAATTAAAGCTTTCGGAAGATAAAGTAATTATGGTTCTTGAAAATCATGCAAATACTTCTGCGGCCTCAATTCCACTTGCACTTGATTATGCGAATAAAAATTCGCGTTTGAAAAAAGGCGACCTTGTGGTCTTAGAAGCCTTGGGTGGCGGCCTCACTTGGGGAAGCATCGTTTTAAAGTGGTAATATCATTCTTCGAATTGCTTTTGTTTTTGATTCACAAAAATATCTTGAAAAAATACTTGATTTTTTTAAATAGAACAATATAATATTTCGGATAAGTTTTTCTTGATTTTAAAGTTCTTGTTTTATTCTTGGCTTTTATTGGCCCCATCGTCTAACGGTTAGGACACCACCCTTTCACGGTGGTAATACGGGTTCGAATCCCGTTGGGGTCACCATCTTTTCTATCGCACTTTCCTCTCATAAGAAGCGCTCTCTTTGACAGAAACATCAGAAATTGTTGTTTTTGGAGCTTTGTTTCTAGCTTCGGAAGCTTTTAAATCTTGGGCAAGCGTCATATTGTCTGTAAAAAAAGCAGCAGGAGGAAATCTTTCTAACGCAGTCTTTTCGCCTTCATTTTCGCGAACTTTATTTTCATCATTTTTAGCCGAGTAATTTCTTGTTTCAAAATTTTTCAATGCCATTGATAAACTAGCGGCAACTTGTCTTAAAAGTGGATTACGACTCATAACATTTGTTTTTAATTAACAAAATTTTCCCAAATGATAAAACAAGCACTCTGCGTCATTGATTTTGGCGAAGTTTATTATTTTTCCAATTAAAATGTGGTGGT
Source organism: Rickettsia typhi (assembly GCA_945874115.1). GTDB lineage: Bacteria > Pseudomonadota > Alphaproteobacteria > Rickettsiales > UBA1997 > CAMCFD01. The sequence goes on from CAMCFD010000042.1 coordinate 9,090, forward strand.
CTCCAGCTTTTATCATTTTATATCTTTCGCATTCAAAAAAAGCAACTGAATTTTCAAACACGGGATTTTTATGATTTGTTAGATTATATTTTTCAGCGGCCCATTTTGTTGTGTTTGCTGGTTTAGCGAATTCTATGGCTGATTCAATTTGACTTTTGCTTAAAATATTGAGGCAAAATTTTTTGCTTTTTTTAAAGATCTTGAGATTTGAAGATTTATTGTCGATTGAAAATAATAACAATGGCGGATCGAGCGAAACTGACGAAAAAGAATTAACTGTAAAACCGTATAATTCGTCTTTTAGATTTGTCGTGGCAATCATTATGCCCGTTGCAAACATGCCGAAACAATCACGCAATTCTCTTTGGTCAAATTCTTTTTTCACAATATTATTAATTTTTTAAGCGCGATAATTAAAAAGAAAATTATTATTACACAACCAAGAACCATCCAGGTTGCATAATGGAAAAGATAGCCGGTTTGAAGCTTGGCTATGCGCGTTGACATATTTTTGCAAAGTAGAGAAATTCCGTTCGGGCCAAATTTATCGATGATTTTCATGTCAACAACGCGCCATAAAATATCGCCAATTTTTTTCGTTGGCGCAACCAAAGCCGCTTCATAAATTTCGTCGAAATACCATTTGTTGAGTGATATTTTATAGGGAATTTTGAAAATTTGCGCCATTTTCGCAGGAAGATCAGTGCGCTTTAAATAGAAGAAATAAGCGAGCGCGATGGCAATTATGCCGACTAAAAGCGGCGATATTTTGACCAAGAATGGCGCGTGGTGAATTTCTTCTAACAGATCACGATTTTTTTCGCTGACAAAAATTGAATCAAGGAAAAAGTTGTTGTCAACTGCGACAATGTTAAGGAATTTTGCACCAAAAATCCCCGCGAAAACCGAGCCAAAAGCTAGAAGCGCAAGAGGAATTAACATTGTTTTCGGAGATTCATGCGCGTGAGAAAAAGTGTGTTTGTCAGCGCGAGTTTCGCCGTGAAAGACCAAAAATAAAAGGCGCCAAGAATAAAATGCGGTCAAGAAAGCGGCGAGAATTCCTAGTGAATAGGCCAATTTAGCGAATGGCGCGTGAGACATAAAGGCAGCCTCAAGGATTACGTCTTTTGAGAAGAAGCCGGCGAATGGCGGAAATCCGGCTAAAGCGAGAGACCCGATCCACATCATCGCGTAAGTGAAGGGAATTTTTTTGTAAATTCCGCCCATTTTTCGAATATCTTGTTCGTGGTGCATAGCGTGAATGACGCTTCCTGCTCCAAGAAATAGCAAGGCTTTGAAGAATGCGTGGGTGGCAAGGTGGAAAATTGCCGCGCTGTAGGCTGAAACGCCGCAAGCGAAAAACATATATCCAAGTTGGCTGCAAGTTGAGTAAGCGATTATTTTCTTGATGTCGCTTTGGGTGACAGCAATTGTCGCGGCGAATATCGCGGTTGCGGCGCCAATTAGCGTGACCATCATTAATGCGGGTGGCGAATATTCAAAAAGTGGCGAGCATCGCGCGACCAAGAACACGCCAGCCGTGACCATTGTCGCGGCGTGGATTAGAGCAGAAACTGGAGTTGGTCCTTCCATCGCGTCTGCAAGCCAAACGTGAAGACCGATTTGCGCTGACTTTCCCATGGCACCAACGAATAATAAAATGCAAATTGCGTCAATTGCGCGAAATTCGGCGCCAAAAAGCATGAATTTGTCGGCCAAATGTAATTCGGCGGCGCTAAAAACGGTTGAATATTCGACTGATCCGAAGGTTAAATAAATTAGCGCAACCGCGATAATCAAGCCAAAATCGCCGATTCTGTTAGTGACGAAAGCTTTAATTGCCGCAGCATTGGCGGACTGTTTTTTGAACCAAAATCCGATGAGTAAATATGACGCAACGCCTACTCCTTCCCAGCCGAAGAAAAGTTGAACGAAATTGTCTCCCGTCACTAAAACCAACATGAAAAATGTGAAGAGTGATAAATATGACATGAAGCGCGCGAGCGACTTGTCTTCGTGCATATAGCCAAGTGAATAAATGTGAACAAGACTTGAAACGAAAGTGACGACGATAAGCATAATCGCAGTTAAGCGGTCAATTTGTAAGCTCCAATTGATGGAGAAATTTCCCGAAGAAATCCAACTGATTATTGTTTGAGTAGGAAGCGCGCCATTTTGCCACACTTGAGCGAAAATTATCGCAGAGAAAATCGCACTTAAAACCAAAAAAGAAACCGTGATTATTTGTGCTAAAAAATCGGCTTTTTTACTAGAGAAAATTCTAGAGCCTAAGCCAGCAATTAGAAAGCCGAAAAGCGGCAAAAATACGATTAATTTTGCAAGCATCTTAATTAAAATTGTTTGATAATATTCAAAAAAATCAGGGTAAATTTAAAAACGTCATTTGATAAGACATTTTAAAGGATGAAGAGTAAAAATGCAAATATTTTTTAAAGTTTTATCACTGAAAAACAAAATGAGTTTTATGCCATCTTAACTTCAAAATCAGCATTTTAGGCGAAATATTTTTGAGGATAAAATTTAAAAGAAAAATCGCCATTACCAAGGTAGCTTTTCTTTTAAATGAAGGAATAAAACGCTGATTTTGAAGCTAAGATGTTATAATGGCCTTAATTGAGCGAATTTTCGCGTGGTTTTTGTAGGTTTTTTTGAATTATCAACAACAAATCTATATTTTGAGAAAATTATCTTTCTTAAGAATTGTTATCTAAAAAATGAGAAATTTAGAGTAAAAAGCGATAGAATTGGAATTTTTTGGTCAATTTTACAGAAAAATAACGCAAATTGGTCGAATTTTTCTGCTTTTTACGATTTTTGAGTCTAAATTATGGATTTTAATTCGCAATCTCGTCATCTTAATATCTATCTTTATGGCAACAGAGGTGCAAATTTTAAAACTCACGCCAAAATAAATTATTTCGCGATGATCTTTTTAATTTCTTCGCGCACGATTTTTTCAACTAATTCTGGCAGATTTTCGTTCATCCATTTTTCAAGTCTTGGCTTCATTAATTCGGCCGCAACTTCTGACAAAACGTCATTTTTAGCGAAATTTTCGACTTTATTAACCATATTTTTTGCTTCAACTAAATTTTTAATAGACTCAGAAACTTTTTGCGCCAATCCTTCGTTTTTAATTGGATCTGCGTCAACTTCATCATTATTTTTTACATCAAAAGACTGATTTTCTTTGTTTTTTAGCTCTTTATATTTTTCATCTTGCGCTGCTAAAATCTTATTAAGTTCGTCATTTTCTTTTGACAAATCGTGATTATTTTTTGCGATCGGTGCTTCGTGAGTTTCTTCATTAATATCATCGTGAAAATCTAAATCTTCATCGAGATTAACATCGTCAAGAAAATCTTTTTCATCGTCAATATCTTGCGTTAATTGCTGTTCTTTTTTCGCCCTCAAATCAACACCAACTTCAATTTTATTTTCCTTAGATTTAGCGATGTTTACGTCAAGAGCGTCTAGGTCTATGGTGTCTTCATGAATTTCTTCTTGATAAACTTCTTGCTTGACTATTTGTGGCCTAACTGGAGGCGCAACGGGCGCAACTGGTGCGACGTTTTTATTCACCTCAACTTTCGCCACATTATTATAATTAGCGACGCTTTCTTCTTCATCTAATGCTTTAAATAATTCATCTTCAGAGTCATCTAAATCCCCTGTTTTAGCCGTCTCAGCTTGTTTTTCAGAAACTTCATTTTCAACAAAATTTTCGAACTCTTCTTCAAAAACTTCTTTTTTTATTTCAGGCTGAGCCTCGCTTGCAAGATCTTCTATATCAAAATCTTCTTCAATATTTTCTTGCGGTTTTGCAACTTCTTCGACATGCTCTTCGACATGTTCAAGCTCTAATTCTGGAAGCTCTTCCTCGTCATCTTCTTCTTGAATTTCTTCATGAACTTCCTCGGGCAATTCTTCGTGATGCTCTTCAGCTTCTTCGTTAGCGTCTTCGTTATTTAAAAGCGACTCATCAGGAAAACTGTTCTCAATTTCATGTTCAAGCATAACGTCGTGGTCGACTTTTTTATCAGAGTCGCTTTTGTGGATATTGTAATTTCCTTCATTTTTAGAAGAGTCAATATATTCAAATTCATCGTTTAAATCGGAGAAATTCTTTTTTTGCGAGCCGCGCGGCTCTTCAAGTTTGTTAATTTTTTTCTTGATGTTTTCTAAAATCGATAAAGTGTTTTTCATCTTCATATGTGAAAATTTTGTTGTATATAAAACATATACTTTTATTCTTCTTACAATATTCTTTTATTGCAACGAAAATTACAACAAAAATATGAAAAAATTTTCACATCCTATCGCAAAATATTTGCCGTGGATTTTAATTGGCATTCTCGGAAGTATTTCTTTTGCAACAATTGCAACTGTTCGCGGCGAATCAATTTCGGCGCTTTGGCTTGTGACAGCGTGCGTTTGCATTCAATTAATCGCCTACAGATTTTATAGCGCGTTTATTGCGTTCAAAGTTTTGCGCGTTGATGAAAAAAATAAAACGCCAGCGACAAAATTTGATGATGGCAAAGATTTTGTCCCAACAAATAAATGGATTGTTTTCGGCCACCATTTCGCCGCAATCGCGGGGCCCGGGCCATTAATCGGGCCAACTTTAGCGGCGCAATTTGGATATTTGCCCGGAACTTTATGGATTTTAATCGGCTGCGTTTTTGCGGGCGCCGTTCAAGATATGATCATTTTATTCGCTTCAATGCGCCGCGACGGAAAAAGTTTGGGGCAAATGATAAAGGACGAAATCGGCGTGTTTTCAGGCTTCGCCGCATTAATTGGCACGCTTGCAATAATCATAATATTGATCGCGGTTTTAGGTCTCG
>CAMCFD010000043.1 GCA_945874115.1 Rickettsia typhi
CGAAAATTTTGCGGTTTAGTGGCTCGATTGGATCATAAATATTTTCGCCACTATTTTGAGAAAACTCGCTTTCAAATTGACTGAATTCATCGTCATATTCGTCGGCGAAAGATGAAAAGCAAATTAAAGTAAAAAATGATAGTAAAAGAAATTTTTTAACCATTTACTAATATTTCATTATTGATCTTTTGAAGCAAATCTTTTGCTTTTTGATCGAAATCGGGTTTTTTTGCAAGCAATTCTTCCAAAACTTTTTTGGCTTTCAAATTGTGTTTTTTTAAAGCTAAACAATAAGCGAGATAATAGCTGGCCTCTGAATAATCGGGCCAAAAAAACTTGACGAAACGGAAGCGAAAAATTGCGTCAGAAAGATTGCCTTTTTCTATATGTTTAAAGCCAAGTTGCATATTTGTATCAAGAAGATTCTTGAATTTAACTCTCATAACAGAAAGCTCTTCGACTGAATCTTTTAACTTTATTGAAACGAAATTAGAAAAATTATTAGATTTTTCTTTCGCAAAGTTCGCAAGACTTTCAACCTTTCCTTCCTTTTTCTCTTCTGGCTTGAAGCCAAATATTCTTTTTATAGATTTCATAAATAATTATTTTTTATAAACAAAATATTTTATATTCCAATTGGTAATATTTTGGTGCTTTTGTAAAAAAAAGTCATTAAATTTTTGCAATTGTTTTTTTGAAATAAAATTCTTGTTTCTCAAAGAAAAATTTGCGCCAATTTTTTTTATTTTTTTCAAGCAATCAGCCGCATTTCTATATTCTTTCGAAATTATTTCAGTTTTTACCTCGAGTTTTTTTAGACCGCTTTTTTCTAATTTATCTACGATATAATTTTCATTTGGTAAGTCAAGTATATAAAAATCTGTCGCTGAAAATTCATTGGCATTTTTTATTTCTTGAAGCGATTCAAAAGTTGGAATACAGAAAGCAAAAATTCCATCCTTCTTTAAAATTTTGTGAATTTGCTTAAATAATTCTTCATAATCATCAAGCCATTGCAGTGAAAATGAAGAATAAATAACATCAAAATTTTCTTTATTTTTAAAAGGGAGGCGAGAAATATCAGCGGAAATTTTATATTTATTTTGTGATTTTTTAAGCATATCAACCGACAAATCAAGCTCGATAATTTTTTGAGTTTCGAGATTTTTTGCGACGAATCCAGTTCCTGAGCCTAAATCAAGAGAAAAGCCGCGAGTTTGTGTTAAATATTTTTGCGAAAAATCACATAATATTTTTGCGCAATATTTTTGTATGTCAGCATTGTCGTTATAATAATTCGAAGCGGCGCCGAAGTTTTGAGAAATAATCTTCTTATCCATTTTTTGGCTTTTTTTGCGCTTCTTTTTCGATTAAATCGACGATGTGCTCAATTAATTCTTCGCTTGTGACTTTGTGATTTGGTTTTCCATCGAGATAGACGTTGTGACGTCCGCCACCGCCTCCGGTGATTCCAATTTGAGTGTGTGCGGCTTCGCCAAGTCCGTTAACGACACAGCCTAAAATTGAAATTGTCAGCGGAGTTTTTATGTGCTCGACCCTTTTTTCAACAGCCTCGACGGTTTTTATAACATCGAAAGCTTGGCGTGCACAAGACGGGCACGAAATTAAATTTACGCCGCGATGACGCAATCCGAGTGTTTTTAGAATTTGATACGCAACTTTAATTTCTTCTTTTGGGTCGGCAGAAAGCGAAACGCGCATAGTGTCGCCAACACCTTCCCATAAAAGCGCTCCGAGTCCGATTGATGATTTTACGGTTCCGGCCGCCAAACTTCCGGCTTCGGTGATTCCGATGTGAAGCGGATAATCGCAAACTTTCGCCAGTTCTTTATAAGCCGAAACCGCCAAAAATACGTCAGAAGCCTTGACGCTAATCTTGAAATTGAAGAAATCGTTGTCTTCAAGAATTTTCATGTGTTTTTGCGCCGATTCAACAAGCGCTTGTGGTGTCGGGGTTTTATATTTATCAAGCAAGTCTTGCTCAAGCGAGCCCGCATTTACTCCGATGCGGATCGAACAACCATAATCTTTCGCAGCTTTTATAACTTCGCGAACTTTTTCGTCGCTTCCAATATTTCCTGGATTAATGCGCAAACACTTGGCACCAGCCTCGGCGGCTTCTATCGCGCGGCGGTAATGAAAATGAATATCAGCGATAATTGGAACGGGGCAGTGCGGAATAATTTGCTTCAGAGCGTCGCTAGATTCTTTGTCCGGAACCGAGATTCGCATAAGTTCTGCGCCAACTTCGACACATTCATTAACTTGACGAATCGTCGCCTGAACATCGATTGTTGGCGTGTTTGTCATTGATTGTACCACAATTGGAGCATCGCCACCAATTGCAACATTGCCAACAAATATTTGGCGCGATTTTCGACGGTTTATAGTTCTGTATGGTCTGATATCGTTGAGTTCCTGCATTTTTGTCGTAAGAATTTTTATTATGAATCGAGAGTTTTTATTAATTTTAGCACCGATTTTTTATTTTCTTTCAATAGTTGTGCAAAATCTTCATTATTTTGCGCTAAAAAAATAATCGAGGTAAAGTCTCTAAAGCCAGTGCCGGCATAATTCGCAAAATCTTGAACTTTCTTAATTTTAGCAAAAGATGCAACAATAATCAAGCGAAAAAGGATTCTGTCAATTTCTCGTTGATTTTGCGCAATTTTTGGCAATATTTCATCATTTTTCAGAGTTTTTGGCAAAATTTTGGTAATATTTTCAATATTCTCAATAGTTTTTTTGAAATTATCATTTTTAATTTCTTTGGCGAAATTCTCTAAATTATCGAAAAATTCAAGGTAAAATTTCTCGATGTTATTTTCGTTATATAAAAAAACATCGCCCCAAATTTCGGCGTTAGAATTATTGAGTCTAAAGCAGTTTGCAAAAAAATCATTTTCGATAGTTTTTGGCGAAATATCTTTGGTTAAAAAAGATAAAAATTGCGGCAAATGCGAAACTAAAGCATAAATTTCATCATGACGCTTGGCGTCAAGAAAATCAACGCTAGAGCCAATTTTTTCAGCCAAATCAATAACTGTTTTTATCGAAGATTCATCATTATTCTCGTTTTTGCAAATTATAAACTTTTTGCCAAAAAATAAATCGGGAGAAGAGTTCTCGAAGCCAGATTTATCAGAGCCTGCGATTGGGTGACAAGCAATAAAATTTTGACGCAAATTTTGTGGAACTTCTTTCAAAACGAACTCTTTTAGCGAGCCTAAGTCAATTATTATTGGCTTTTTTTTGTCGCCATTTTGAAATTCTTGCGATAATTCTGACAAAACTTCCTGATAAGCCGAAAGAGGGCTTGAAATTACGATCAAATCAAAATCAAGACATTTTTGAATTGACGAAATTTCGTCAATTGAGCCGGTTTTTTTGGCGTCTTCAAGTGCTTCAAAGTTTATGTCGAAAGCATGTATTTTTATGTTATTATCCTTTGATTTTAGCGCTTTTGCCAAAGATCCGCCGATTAATCCAAGTCCTAAAATGAGAATTTTTTGCATATTTTTTATTTTTTTACTTTCATTTCAAAATAAATGTGTTTAAATTGAAGTGCTTTATATTATAACATTTATAAAATTTGTAAAGTATGAAAAAAATATTGTTCATTTTGTTGGCTTTGGTCGCTGTTTCTTCGTGCGCAAGAAAGTCAATAGATGTAAAAAGTCCTTGCGTTTCCCTCGAAGACGGACCTTGTGGCCCTAAGAGATCTATTAATAATTGGTGGTTAAAAAATAACGTTTAATTAATTTTTAAAATATGACTAAAGATACTAAATCAAGCCAAAGTTTTGCTGAAAAATACGCAAAGCCAACTTTTACTCAGAAAAATGTTTTAGATGAAGCAAAAAAGAATTCTATACAAGATATGGCTGCGCAAAAGCCAACAAAGCCTCTTAAGCCGATTGATCCTCAGAAAAAAATGCAGGCCGACTTAATTTATCTTGTTAAGGGAATTGATGCTGGGCGAAACGCTTGGTATTATGTTTTAGTTGAGCGTTTGAAGCTTCAACTTTTCTTAAAAGCCTTAAATGACGATATAATTCATCTTGAAAATTATGGCAAAATTTTATATTCAGCCTACGGAGACGAGCCGCCTGCTGAAATCACTGGTAAGTTGAAAGAAGAATATGGAATAAAATAATTTAATGTTTAACTAATGAATAATAAACTGAAGCTTTTTTTACTTATTACTGTTTCGATTACGGTTGGGTTTTTTTCATCCTTTTCTTTGTCGCAAATTCAGCTTAAACCACTTGAAGTTAAAAGCGATATAGAAGATCAAAAAGGTTTTTTTGATGACGTTTTAGAAAAAGTAAAAAAAGAATATGTTGAAGAAAAATCTGACAAAGAGCTTTATGAAATGGCTGCTGACGGGTTTTTGAAGTCATTAGATCCTCATTCTTCTTATTTAAGTGAAGATGGTTTTAAAGAAATGCAAGTTCAAACGAAAGGTGAATTTGGCGGGCTTGGCATTGAAATAACGATGGAATTTCAATTAGTCAAAATCGTTGGCGCAATTGAAGAAACTCCGGCATTTGAAGCGGGAATAAAATCTGGTGATTATATTTCAAAAATCGATGGAAAAACCGTTATCGGGCTTTCAATTGAAGGGGTCGTAAAAAAACTTAGAGGAAAACCTAGAACCGAAGTTAAGCTTACTATTTTAAGAAAAGGCGAAAAGGCTCCACTTGAAAAAACTCTAAAACGCGCTATTATCAAGGTTAAAGCGGTTAGGTCTTCAAAAATCAATGGCGATATAGCTTATGTTAAAATCAATACTTTTTCTGAACAAGCATCTTTAGGGGTTGAAAAAGAGTTGAAAAAATTAAAAGCTGAAATTGGCGATAAAAATTTTAAAGGACTTGTTCTTGATTTAAGAAATAATCCCGGAGGTCTTTTAGATCAGGCGATTAGCGTCAGCGAAACATTTCTTGATAAAGACAAAACTATTGTTTCAATTCGAGGAAGAAATAAAGATCGCGCTGTTTATTACAAAGATGAAGAAAATGAAAAATTGATTGCAGATTTTCCAATCGTTGTTTTGATTAACGCCGGTTCTGCTTCTGCTTCTGAAATTGTTGCGGGCGCGCTTCAAGACAATAAACGCGCTATTATTTTAGGCGTCAAGTCTTTTGGAAAAGGTTCGGTGCAAACTATCATTCCATTATCGAAAAATAATGGTGCATTGCGCTTAACGACGTCGCTTTATTACACTCCGAGTGGAAAATCTATTCAGGCTCACGGAATTGATCCTGACATCATTGCAGAAGAAGCTAAGATTGAGAAAAGCATCGATCCTCTTCGTGACAGCGAGGCTGATTTAAGGGGGCACATTGAGGTTCAAATTGAAGAAGAAATTGAAAGTGCTAAAAAAGAACAGCTTAAGGATGATGGCTTTAAGCTTTATGAAACTGATTATCAATTGGCTCGCGCCGTTGATTTAATTCGCGGAATCTCGGTTTCTAAGGGAATCAAAAAATAATTTTAAAGCATGTTTTTTAGATTGTTTTTCTCAGCTATATTATTTTTCTCTGTCCAGAACTCTTTTGCAAAACAAGAAATTAGTGAAGTTGTGGCTAAAGTCAACAATAGAGTTATCACTAATTTCGACTTAAAAGACCGCTATAATTTTCTCTTAAACTTTTCTCAAATCAAAGTTAATTCGGCGGAAGAAAAAAATATTTTATTGAATCAGATTGTTTATAAAATGATCGACGAAGAGTTGATAAGACAAGAAGGTGAAGCTCTTGGAATAGAAGTTTTAGATTCTGAAATTAACGCTGTAATCGAAGCTCAATCGTCAAAAAAAGGGAAAAGTTTTTCTACATTTAAGGCAGAATTTTCTCAAAAAAATATTTCTTTCGAAAATTATCAGAAGCAAGTCAAAGCTGATTTGCTCTGGTCAAAAATAGTTTCTGGCTCTTTAAGATCAAAAATTAAAATTACAGATCTAGAAATTAAAGAATTTTTAGAGCAGCAAAAACTTGATACCGATATTTCAAAATATAGAATATCGGAAATATTTATTCCTGCGAAAAATGATGCGAAAATTTTGGCCGAAAAACTTTATGAAGAGTTGAAAAATGGTGCCAATTTTGAAGAATTTGTGAAGCAATTCTCGCAAAGTCCGACCTCGGAAAGTGGTGGAGAAATTGGTTGGGTTTCAAAAAGTGACATTAATCAAGAAATTTATAAAGCGATTTCTAACATCGCTAAAAAATCATATTCAAAACCGGTTTTTTTATCAGATGGTTATTATATTTTTAAACTTCTTGATAAAAAAACAGTTACTGAAATCAAGGAAAATGATTTAAATTTTGCCAGAAACAGAATATTCACAAAAGAATTAACAACTGAGGGCAGGGCATATTTAATGGAAATTCACAAGAAATCTTTCATCGAAGTTTCTCGCGGTAAAATCAAAAATGTTTAATCCCAGTCGAATAAATTTCTAATGCTGACCGGCACAAATGCGCTTACGGCAAAGGTTTCGAATATCGCCTCTTTTTGGTTTTCTAGCTTTTTATATTCATATTTTATTCCAAAAAGACCACCACCTTCTCCGCCGGTGAGAAGCCCGCTGATTACGCCGCCAAGCAATGGTATTTTTCCGATTCCAAAAAGATTGTTGATGATAAATCCAGGAACGATCATGCCTTTTATTTCGCACGAATTATTGGCGATATTATATTTTCCCTTCGCCGTGATGCCAATTTTATAATTATTCGCAATAAAAGAGTCTATTGAGAGAATTTGTTTCTTCAGCGTGAAGTCAAGCGTCATCGTGTCGAAAGTAGTTTTGTTGTTCGAAAATATTTTGTCCTTAATTTTTGAAAATAGGTCGTTTTTCTCAAGTTTTTTTGTCAATTTACTTTCATAAAAAGTGATGTTGTTTTTTATATCAAGGTTGCCTAAATATTGAGTTTCTCCCTCAATTTGTTGCTGTTCAATTTTAATTTTTGCATTTCCTGATAAAATTTTATCCGAAATATTTAAAGATTCCGCTAAATAACCAACGTCAAAAACATTTCCCGAAATGGAATAATTTTTTTCTTTTTTACCTTTTGATATCGCTAAATTTACTATTTGCTTATTTTCTTTGCCGTAAGTCGCCGACAGGCTTCCTGCTTGGCAAATCTGATCGCGACAATTTAAATTAAGATTGAGGTTTTTGGCATATTTTCCATTCGCAAGTCGTATGTTTTTTATTGCTACGTAAGATGTCAAAACTTTAGTTTTGTTAGATTTTTTAGCTTCATTTTTTTTGTCAACTTGCTTTTCGACCTCAGAATAATCGGGGTTTTTGTCAGCAGATAAAAGCTCTAGAAAATCAATTGATTGGCCTTTAAGTGAGATTTTAACAATGTCATTTTCATCTTTGTAAGAAAGTTTATAATTATTTTTTCCAAAATTATTTCCTAAGTTTATATTGGTAAATTTTTCAGCATCAATCGAAAATTTTAGATTTCCAGAAATAGATTCTTTTTTATTTTCTGATGTTAATGAAATATTATTAATAGCAATTTTATCGCTTTCAGACGTGTTAATCGTCAATTTCAGAGGGCTTGCAATATTTAAATCTTTCTTGATTCCAAGCTCGGCTATATTGAGTTTTGAGTTGGTAAAATCTATTAGCGTTACAAAATTATCGCTTAAAAAATCTTTTTTGGTGTCGATTGAAATTTCGCCTTCAAAAAATTTGCTTTTAGTATTTTTCGCCAACAAATTGACCGCAATATAAACGTTATTTAAATTGACATCTTTATATAGAGGAACCTTCACGTTCAATTTTGCGAGAGAATTTCCGTTCAAATATTTCTCGACTTGCGCAACGAAGCCTTTAGATTTAAAATTAGCGTGTTTCAACGCATTACTGGCGTCGCCCGCAATGTCGACCTGAATTTCAAGAATTGGTTTTTCGAAGTTTAAAATATCAACTCGTGAATTAGAAATTTTACTACTCAAAACATCGCCGCTTGCAATTGATATTTTCATTGAGTTTTTTGAAAAAGCCGCGATCCCAAAAACATTAGTCACTGTCGGAAAATAATCAGAATAATTGACATTTAAATTTTGAAAATTCACTTGCGAATCAAGTTCATTTATTGAAAATTCTCCGTTATTGGTCGAGCCGTCAAGTTTAACAAACGCGTCGCTAACCAAGCCTTCACTCAAGTGGGTAGCAACCCAGTCTCTTATATCTTGTTTTGGAAGTGTAAGCGGCCAAAAATTCTCGATATCTCCACCTTTAACATTTTTTAAAGAAATATCCATTTTGGTGTTTTTGGAGTCTTTATTTCTAAGGCCTAAAATTGACAAAGACATCTTTAGGCTTGTCACATTTTTCTCAACTTTTTGCTGCTTTGAAGAGGTGATAACGGCGATTTGAGCTTCTTTTATTTTCTTCTTTATTTCTAAATTTGACGATATGTTGGAAATATTCAAAGCATCGTCTTTTATTGAATAATTTCCGCTAACTAATAAATTATCGAAAGCTATTTTATTTTTAAAATATTGCGACAGTAAAAAATTTCCTTCTTTTGACGCAATTTGAAAGTCTATATTTTGAAGGCTATCTTTAGTTTCAAGTGAAAAAGCTGCGCTAAAGTTGCCATTGATGTTTTCAAGAATTGCGCAAGAATCGCACAAAGTTGCGAGAGGTTTTGCGTTAAAATCAGAGCTTGTGAAGGCGCATTTAGACGAGAAATCCGAGCTAATTACGCAATTATTATTGATGAAAACATCTTTATCTTCGCCGTTAATAGTCAATACGCTTGACGATGAAAGTTGAATGTTACTATTTTTTTTGGTGTTAATTTTTATGCGCGAATTTTTTATCAAAAGCTCGAAACTATTTTCTTGAGATTTTTTTACCAATAAGATCGCGTTCTCGATTTCAAGATTTTTTGCATAACCACCATTTTTTTGTAGATCTACTAAACTTTTTATGAATGATTGAAAATATTGACTTAAATCTTGATTTTCAATTGTTTCATCGCTTTTTATTTCATCGAAATTTTTATTATCAACACTAACAAGAACAACTTTTGCATCTGTTATTTTTACTTTATATGGCGTATAATTTAGTAAAACTAAATTTAGTAAAGAAAATTCGCTTTCGATTTTTGGCATCGATAATTCTTTATTATCAGTTTGCGTGTCTAGTGATTTTAATTTTAGATTTATAATGGCAATACGTAGCGTTCCGTAGGGCGTGAAAGAAAGGAGAGAGTCTTCAATTGTGGCTTCGCTATCCACATTTTTTCTTAAAAATTCCGTAGCTTTTTGGGTAATATATGGAATAGATTTTGGCTTCATCGGCACCAAAATTAAGAAATAGATAAGTATTAGTGAAATCAAAAAAGCCAATAAAAAATGAACTTTGTAAAATAAACTGATTTTTTTCTTTATCTTTTTGATACTATCGTCAATCAGCTCAATTCCACCTTCGATAAAATCTTGTTTTTGTTTTTTAGGCTTTTTGACCATTTTCTTCGTCAGTTATTTTTTGCCAAGGATATTTCGCTGAAATTCGTCCTTTTATAAAAACAGTTTTGCAAATTAAATCATAAGCCGTAACTTTTCTTTTTGTAAAAACGTGAATGTTAAGCCACATAACCGCAATGAATCCAAGGATTAAGTTGAAAGGATTTCCTGTTAAAGTCGCCATAAAACCAAGTTTATAGTAAGACTGGTAAAATATTAAATATATTACGTAGAGAATTGGAATTATTGATAAGAAATAATGCGCGAGACCTTTCATCAGGCTAATTTTTTGCAAATTTTTATCAACAATCATAACTCCCAGAAGTCTTTTGCCAATTGTCGCTCTCCACGCTGAAGAGTTTAAATATGAGTGATATAGCGCTCCGACTAAAAAAACTAAAAGATAAAATATTATGACTTCCTTGAAAGCGCTGTGACGCAAAATAAAATCAACTTGCTCATAATTTTCTACGCTGTCTGTTCCGAAATATTCTCTAAAGTCAATAACGAGTTGACTTAAAACTCTGTTAAGCCAAATTGCGCCCAGAATCTGAGCGGCGAAAATTCTCAAAACTGCAACGATAAAAATGTCTATTGAAATCGCGAATCCTCTTCTAAAAGATCCGACGTAATTTATTTCTGTTTCTTCAGTGTTGATATCCATATTTTTCAAATTTTATTTCGCGATTTTTGTTATCGAGTATTGTTATTTTAACCGAATTAGTTTTTTTCAAAAATCCAATATGATTTAATTCTATTTTAAGTTTTTTTGCAAGTTGTAAAATTTTATTTTTATTTTCTTTTTTCGCCGTAAATATAAGCTCATAATCATCGCCGCCACTGATTAAATTACGGAAGTTAATTTGTTCAATAACTTCACTAGCTTGCTTTGAAAGAGGAATTTTGTCCTTATAAATCACCGCTTCAAGCATAGATTCTTTGCAAATTTGGTTTAAATCGGCCAATAATCCGTCTGAAATATCAATCGCGCATTTTGAGAGATTTTGCTTGACCAACTCTTGCCCTAGGTTGATTCGTGGCGATGGATAAAAATGTCTATCCAAAAAATATTTCTCATTTTTCTTGTTAAATATAATTTCAGGTCGTGTTTTCGATAAAAGCCCAAGATAGGCGTCTCCGATTGATCCTGAAACAAAAATCAAATCCTTATCTTTGGCATTTTTTCTCGACAAAACTTTGTTTTTTTTAGAAATTCCGAAAATTGTTAAGCTAAAAAACAGTTTTTCGCATGATTTTATTGTGTCGCCGCCGATTAAAGAAATTTTATATTTTTTCTGAATTTTTTTTAATTCATCGCAAAATTCTTTATAAAAATCTTCACTTAATTTGTCATTTTTAGAAAAACCAAGCATATAATATTTCGGCGTAGAGCCGCTTGAAGCAATATCAGAAAGGTTGCTTAGCATTAATTTTGCGGCGATTTTAGCGCCACCATCTTTTAACAAAAAATGAACATCTTCAAAAATCAGATCTTTGCTGACGATTAATTCTTCATCTTTTTCTAAAGAAATTCGCGCAACGTCGTCTCTCAAGCCTTGAGAAGCTTTTGAATTTGTGGCAAGAGGCTTAAAATATTTATCTATGAGTGCAAATTCCGCTATTTTATTCATTTTTCTAAAATTATTAAATAAGGCTCAAAGCCTACAAATTTCTTGCTTTTTTCTGCTAATACTATAATAATATTACAAAAAAATGTCAATTAATTCAAAATATGATAGAAAAACAATTTTTAGAAAACATTCAAAAAGAGCTTGAAACCCTTAAAAACACTGGTCTTTATAAGAGTGAATATGAGATTATAACTCCGCAATTTAGCGAAATTGAGATTAAGAAAAATGGCTCGAAAAAGTCGGTTTTAAACTTTTGTGCCAACAATTATTTAGGTCTTGCGAATAACGAAAAATTGATCGAAATTGCAAAGAAATCACTCGATGATTATGGTCTTGGAACCGCTTCTGTGCGCTTTATTTGCGGCACTTTTGACCTTCATAAAAAATTCGAAAAAGAATTGGCCGATTTTCTTGGCTTTGAAGATGTAATAACTTATTCATCTTGCTTTGCCGCTAATGGCGGGGTTTTTGCCGCACTTTTCGATGAAAATGACGCCATAATTTCAGCTAATTTGAACCACGCAAGTTTAATTGACGGAATCAGACTTTGCAAGGCTCACCGCTATTTTTATCAGTTTGACGACATGGGTGATTTAGAGAAAAAGCTCATTGACGCCAAAGATCACAAAAACAAAATAATCGTCACTGACGGTGTGTTTTCAATGGATGGCGACATTGCCAAGCTTCGCGAGATTTGCGATTTGGCCGATAAATATAAAGCCATGGTTTTGGTTGATGACTCTCACGCGACAGCTTGTGTTGGCGAAAATGGCCGCGGAACCCTTGAATTATGCGGCGTTGAGGGCAGGGTAGATATTTTAACCAGCACGCTAGGTAAAGCTTTAGGTGGTTCTGGTGGTGGTTTTATTGCTTCAAAAAAGGAAATCATCGACAAATTGCGCAATAAAAGCCGACCATATTTATTTTCGAACAATTTGCTGCCAATGACTGCGGCGATTGGTATAGAAATTATCAATATGATTAAATCTTCAAATGAATTAATCAAAAAACTTGATAATAACACGCAATATTTTCGTCAAAAAATGGGTGAGGCTGGTTTTGACATACGCAAAAGCACTCATCCAGTTGTTGCAGTTATGTTTTATGACGAAATTTTGGCTGCCAATTTCGCCAAATTAATGATTGAAGAAGAAGATATTTATGTAATCGCTTTTTCATTTCCTGTTGTACCAAAAAATGAAGCTAGAATCCGCGTACAAATCTCGGCGGCTCATACACAAGAGCATCTTGACCGCGCGATTTCTTCATTTATAAAAATTGGAAAAAAACTTAAAGTAATTAAATAATATTAATTAAATTATAAAAAAATGAGCAGACCTCCTATCAAAAGATATCCAAATAATCATCGCCGCGACCACAGAGACAGTCGTGACCGCGATTCAAGCACAAGTGAAAATTATCGCGATTATAAAGATTATAAAAGCGAGAAGGGTGATCAGACCAAAAAATATAGTAAGTCGATGATTTTAATAAAGTCTACGGTCTTTACTCTGACAATCGTTTTGGTTACTTTATTGGCCGCGTTTGCCATCATTAAAAACAAGAAAAGTCAGTCATATTATTCTTCGCACACGCAAAAATGTGAAAAAGTTGAAACGGTGAAATTAAGCGCCGAAATTGATGAAGTTATAGTTAAAGATTCGGAAATTTTAGTCTTGACTAAGGCCGACAATTCGGGCAAGCAAGATTTGATCATTCTTGATTCTAAATGTTTTAAAGAAGTGAATAAAGTTAGTTTTAAAACTATAAAATAATTATTTTTGCGGATAAATCTCGAACAGAATTTATCCGCGAAAATTCGCTCCAAACAAACCAAGCATTTAATAACTATATCCAATCATCGTCATCACTGTGCTGTCAGTCTTTTTTATGTTTGATGAGGCAGTATTTGAGCGGTTTTCAATAAATAATCCAAGTTGCAAATAAAGACTTTTGCTAACCGCCAATTTCAGTGACGCATCAGATTTTGTGATTGCGACACTTTCATCAACTGAAAAATCAAGCCGTTCTTGAAAGTTTAAACCATCTTTTATTTTCCAGCTAAAATCTCCAGAAGCGCGCGCAAGAGGGCTGTTTTCTTTTTCATCAGTTGTGAGTTTTGATTGTCTTAATCCGGCACCAATCTGAATTGATAAAGTCATTATATCATTATTGTTAATGTCTTTTTTGCTAATTAAGTTTCTACCAAGACCGACAGTTTCTGACACGCGATAATCATAGCCGCCATAACGATCATCAATGTATTCAAGCTCGCCAAAACGATAATTTTTTTCAGAAAAATTAAAGCGCAGCTGATTATTGACATCATATCTTTCTTTCACGCGCAAATTGTTGGTCTTTTTATTTTCAAGACGTGTGCGCAAAATTTCTGTCCAAGATTGAGCAAATTTATAATCAAGATTATTCTTCACATAAAAATCTTCCTGCCGAGTATTTCCTTGCGAAATATTAGCGCC
>CAMCFD010000044.1 GCA_945874115.1 Rickettsia typhi
AATTTGATAATCTTTTTTTAGCTTTTTATCTAAAATTATTTTAACTTGCGTTTCCATTTTGTTTTTTAAAAAAATTAATAACTTTGAGAGATCTTAACATATAAAATTAAAAAATCATTAAAAATAATCAATTTTTTGAAAAAATATTACATGCGAGATTTTGTTCTTTTTGAAATAATTATTTTTGATATTTAGATGTAAATTTGCTGCAAAAATTTGTGATTATAAATTGTGTTTTAGCTTGCGTTTCTAAAGCGCGAAGAATTATAAATGAGATTTGCTGAAGTAAATTTGTGTGGTGCGGATAGAGGGACTTGAACCCACATGCCTTGCGGCGCTAGATCCTAAGTCTAGTGCGTCTGCCAATTTCGCCATATCCGCGTAAAAGTAAAGAAAGTAAATTAAAACAAATTTAATCTTAAAATGCAAGAAAAATGTGATTAA
This sequence comes from Rickettsia typhi, assembly GCA_945874115.1. Taxonomy (GTDB): domain Bacteria; phylum Pseudomonadota; class Alphaproteobacteria; order Rickettsiales; family UBA1997; genus CAMCFD01. The sequence continues at coordinate 445 of CAMCFD010000044.1, forward strand.
TTTTTATTTATTGTTCGCGAAGAAGCGAGTTTTTTTATTTTTTTAATTGAGTAATGCGCGCTGAATTTTCGCAGACAAAAGCTTGATTAATAACATTTTACAACAAGTTAAAAAAAAGCCAAAAAAAAGCGGCATCAATTTCTTAATGCCGCTTTTTTAAAATCTTATTTTGGGTAATCTTACGCAGGGTTAACGTCGATGAAAATTCTGTCTTTGTGTCCAGATTTTACGAAGCTAACGATGCCGGCGATTTTAGCGAAAATCGTGTGATCTTTGCCAATTCCGACATTTTTACCAGGATGCCATTTAGTGCCTCTTTGACGCACGATGATGTTTCCGGCTTCAACTGCTTGACTGCCGAATTTTTTAACACCTAATCTTCTACCTGCCGAATCGCGACCGTTTCTTGAACTGCCACCGGCTTTCTTGGTTGCCATATTAAGGCCTCCTAAATTAATTAAGGATTTTCCAAATAAATGGATAAATCCGACTATATTTTAGACAATCTGTAAATAGATTTGTCTAAACCAACTTTTTTGGGTAAACCCAATATTTATTACGCTGCCAAAACAGATAAAATCTTCAATTCAGTTTTTTGCTGACGATGACCTCTTTTTCTGCGTGAATTTTTTCTTCTTCTTTTTTTGAAAATCAAAACTTTTTTATCTTTGAAAACTTTGATAACTTCAGCTTCAACTTTAGCGCCACTAACTAATGGAGCGCCAATTACGGTTTCGCCTTGTTCATTTTTCAAGCACAAAACTCTGTCAAAAGTAATTTTTGAGCCAACTTCTTGGTTTAAATTATCGACTTTGATTTTTTCGTTTGGCGATGCTCTGAATTGTTTTCCGCCAATTTCTAATATTGCAAACATATATTTTAAATAATAGTGTATCAATTTATGCTAAACAAAAGCTTTGTTGGCCTGTGTTTGCCCTCTAGTTTTAATCACTTTTAACATATCAAATTTGTCGCAAAAATCAGACAAATCAGATGTTTGTTAAACTAAGTTTGGGTTTTTGATTATAAAATGCTTTTTGTTAAAAGTCAAGCTTTTTTACTTGATATTCCTAAAAAGTGGTTTTATACTCAATTTGATTGAAGTTAACCAGTTTTGGCCTGGTTTTTTTGGCGAGAATATTTACCAAAATGGCTGTCGAAAGCCTTGTAAATAAGCTTGTAATGATAATATTTAGGGCAAAAATTGTCCATAGCTTTAAATTTAGGGTTTTTTAAGAAAATTTATGAAAACGATGCGAATTTTGTCAAAAATAACAGTTTTTTTAGTGTTTTTTGTTAGTTTGAGTGCTTTTTTGCTAGAGAATTCATATTCGAAGGAGGCGGAAAGTGAGCAAGATAAATATTCAATCGAAAATGTGGCGGTTAATGTGAGCGGAAAAACGCCGGCAGACGCTAGAAACTTGGCATTTGCTGCGGCAAGAAGAGATGCTTTTATAACTTTGCTTACAAGACTGTCGGTTAATTTGAGTTTTGTTAATTCGGTTAGCGACGACGAGGTCTCTCAATTGGTGAGTTATGAACAGGTTTTTGATGAAAAAATGTTTGGCAATAATTATGTCGCGAACTTTAAAATTGGCTTTGCGAAAGATTTTGTTGATGATTTATTGCTTCGAAAAAACCCAAGTCAGAAAGTTGAGGAAAGTGCGAAAGACTTATCATTCTTGATAATTCCGGTGAAGATTTTACAGCAGAAAAACTTATTGTGGGAAAGTGGAAATGAGTGGAAAAAGTCAGTCATAAAAGAGATTAAGTCGGCTAAGGTAAAGAATTTTTCGACCATAGAGGCCGATATTGATAATTTGGCGGTGTTGAATTCTGAAAATATTACTAAGATTGGCGCCGCTGATTTGGGGCATTTGTTTGAGAAATATAAGGTTGATGTGATTTATGTTACATTTTTTTCGTATGACAAAAATCTTGCGAAAGTTAGCGTTTTGGTTCGCGGTTTTGAAAAAATGAGAAAATTTCAATATCGCCTTGGTTTTGTTAATTCAGGAGATTTGACGGATTTAGAGTTGTCGGATAAAGTTGCGTCAAAAATGGTGAATTATTTGTCGAATTTAAACCTCGCGCAAATAAGACAACAGGGAGTTGAGCAGGAAATGGTGCGCCTTGAAATTCCGATAAGAAAATTAGGCGAGTGGATGATGATAAAAAATCGCATTGAAAATAGTGGAATTGTCAGCAAGATGGACATTGAATCGGTGTCTCGTGATTACGTAAAAATTTCAGTTTTATGCAATAATTCTGTTGATTTTGTTGAAGCTTTCGCCAAAATCGGTTTCGTTTTAACGCCTCGCGCGCAAAATGTTTATTCATTAACTTTGAGATAAAATGAAAAATAAAGACAAGTTGATTTTGTTTGGCCTGATTATTTTGGCGCTTGGTTTTGTTATTCAACAATTAAGTTCTGTGTTGATGCCTTTCGTAATTTCGTTCGTCATTGCTTATTTTCTTCATCCTTTGGTTGCTTATTTTTCGAGCAAAAAAATTTCGCCAACAGTTTCGGTTTTGATAATTATGTTTGTGTTCTTTGCGATTTTTTCGGCCATTTTGGCATTGATTTTACCAATTTTATATCGCCAGTCGAGTGAGATGTTTAGTGAGTTGCCGCAATATATAAAAATATTTAGAAACGAGATTTATCCAAAATATGTCACGATTTTAAATGATATGGGAATTTCGATAAACGGCAGTTTTGATGATATTTTAAACAGTGATGAATTTTTAAACTTCGTTAAAGAATTTATGCTTGGGGTTTTTACTTCTACGACTGCGGCCATCAACGTTTTCTCGCTGATTTTTATTATGCCGATTTTGATTTTTTATTTGCTAAAAGATTGGAATTTAATCGTAAAAAATTTCAACGGATATTTGCCAAGAAATTCGGCGGTTAAAGTTTCTAAAATATTGAAGGAGATAGACGTGGCGCTGTCTGGATATGTTCGAGGACAAATTATTGTTTGTCTGATTATGGCGGTTATTTATTCGATTTTGTTTAGTGTTACGGGTCTCAATTTTGGTTTTTTGATTGGTTTATTTACGGGAATTTTTACTTTTATTCCATATATCGGCGCTTCAATTGGACTTGTTGCGGCGATTGTTATTGCGTGCTTTCAATGGCAATTTAATTTGTTTGAAGTTTCGCAAGTTGCACTTGCTTTTTTCATCGGCCAAATTATTGAGTCGAACTTTTTGACTCCAAAATTAATCGGCGATAAAGTTGGTTTACATCCGGTTTGGGTTATTTTTGGGATTTTTCTTTTCGGCACACTTTTTGGTTTTGTAGGAATATTGCTTGCAATGCCTCTGACCGCTATTTGTGGGGTTTTGATCAAGGATTTAATGATGGAATATAAAAAAAGATTTGTATAATTTATGAGTGACATTGCAAAAGAAATTGAGAGATTGGCGGATAAATATCGGGCGCAAAAAAAGGCGATTTTTATAAATCAACAAGCCAATGATAATGCGAAAATTGAGCAGCAAGACGACGATTTCAATCAAGAATATTTAAGTGTTTTAGAGGGTGAAATTTCGCGAGATGATGAAATAAAAATTTCCGATTTCATTCATCCGGCTTTGGAAGTTGTGAAGAAAAATATCGAGGCGTCGCCTGATAATTCTAGGCCTCGCGAAGAGGCGATGTTTTTAATTCGCAACATTTCAAGAAATTTGCGTGATTTAAAAAGTTTAATCAGGGGTTAGATAGTGTTGTCATGAGATTTAAATTCCATTTTTCGACATATTTTTTAGCGCTTTTTTGCTAAAAATATGTCAGAATCTAAAGTATTATAACTTTGTTAACAGGGCCCGATATGAAATATGATAAAAATAATATTTTCGCAAAAATAATTCGTGGAGAAATTCCTGCAAATAAAGTTTTTGAAGATGATGATGTGTTGGCGTTTCATGATATTTCTAGATTGGCGCCGGTTCATGTTTTAGTAATTCCAAAAGGCGAGTTCATGAATTTCGCCGATTTTGTAAGCGGGGCTGATGAAAAAAAAGTTTCGCAATTTTTCAAGAAAGTCTCGAAAATAGCTAAAACACTTGACTTAGAAGCTAGTGGCTATAGAATTATCAGCAATGTTGGTAGTGACGCGTCGCAATCAGTTCCTCATTTTCACGTTCATATTTTGGGCAAGAAAAAATTAGGGTCACTGTTGGTTGGCGATAAAACTCACTAACTTTGTGATTTTACTTTTGTGATTTTTAATTAAATGCGCCAAAAAAGCGCTTAAATAATCAAAATTATGGACAAAATGAATGAAGCGACAAGAATAGTTCATGCGGGGCGAAACCCGAAAAAACAAGGCTGGATGGTGAATCCGCCAATTTATCAAACTTCAACAATCGTTTTTCCGACGCTGAAAGACTTGATTTATGCTGAGCGCGGCTATTCAAACAACGATCTTGTCGAGCCTTACGAATTAAAATATGGACGCTATGGCACGCAAACAAATTTTGCGTTAGAACAAGCAATTGCCGAAATTGAAAATGGCTATAATTCTTTCGTGACGTCATCTGGCGCGGCGGCTATTAACACGGCTTTGGTGGCATTTTTGCAAAAGGGTGATCATTTGTTGATGGTTGATAGTGTTTATTCGCCAACGCGCGGATTTTGCGATAAATTCTTGAAAAAATTCGGTATCGAAACTACTTATTACGATCCGGCTGTTGGCGCTGATATTGCGAAATTGATCAAGAAAAATACGAAAGTGATTTTCATGGAATGTCCCGGTTCTCTAAGCTTTGAGATGCAAGATGTGAAGGCGATTTGCAAAGTTGCAAAAAAGCACGGTGTTGTGACGATTCTTGACAATTCTTGGGCGAGTGGAATTTTCTTTAAGCCTCTAGATCACGGCGTTGACGTGTCGGTGATGGCTTTGACGAAATATATTAACGGCCATTCTGATGTGATGATGGGCGCAATTACGATTCAAGAAAAACATTTCCGCGTGATGTATGAAGCCTTTAGATATATGGCTACAACCGCGGCGCCATTTTCTTCTTATATGGTGCAAAGAGGTTTGCGTACTGCAAAAATCAGAATGGATCACTGTTTTAAATCGGCGCTTGAAATGGCAAATTGGCTTGAATCAAGGCCAGAAGTGCATAAAGTTTTATATCCGGCGCTTGAGTCAAGTGAGGGTTATGGCTTGTGGAAGCGCGATTTCACTGGTGCGGCTGGATTGTTCACAATTGTTCTTGATAAGAAATATTCTAACGAATCCTTGGCGCGCATGGTTGACAAGTTGCATTATTATGGCATGGGATATTCTTGGGGCGGTTATGAATCTTTGATTTTGCCAATTGACGGCACTTCGGTTAGAAGCGCTACAAAATGGGCTTATTCGAACAAAACCTGTTTGCGAATCAATATTGGCCTTGAAGATGTTGAAGATTTAAAAGAAGATTTAGAGGCGGGATTTAAAAGACTTAAGAAATAATGAATATAATTCTCATTGCCTTTGGAGGCGCGATTGGCGCGGTTTTGCGGTTTTTTTCTTTTGAGGCGGCTAATAAAATTTTGCGCGCCTCAAATTATGCACATTTTCCATTTGCTACTTTATTTGTCAACGTCTTTGGTTCAATGCTTGCGGGCGCTCTTTATTATTTTGTCATTCGCGATTTTAATCAATTCGATGTTCGTTTGCGGCACTTTCTGATGACGGGAATTCTTGGTGGATTCACAACTTTTTCAGCATTTTCGCTCGATTTCTTCAGACTTTTTAGCGCCGGACAATATTCGATTGCCTTTGTCTACGCGGCTTCGTCAATGTTTCTATCGATTTTGGCGATATTTTTTGGTTTTTATTTAATGAAAGTGATTTTCTAATTTTGCAATTTTTGGCAAATCAATGTGGCCGCCGGCCTTAATAAAATTCTCCACAACAATTTATGTCTGTTAAAATTAAAGTAAATCACGAGCAAGCCAATATTCGTCTTGATAAATTTTTATGTCAAAAATTTGATATTTCGTTTGGCTTAGCGCAAAAAGTAATTCGTGAGAAAAAAATTAAAGTTAATGGAAAAAGACCTGATGCGTCTTACAAAATCAACGAAAGTGACGAGATTGAAATTTTTGCCGATTTAAAAAACCGCTTCGAAACAATCAAACAAAAACCGACAATTAGCAAAGAAAAAATCACGAAATTTTTGTCGTGTAAAATTTTTGAAGATGAAAATCTTATCGCAATTAATAAGCCTTCGGGCCTTGCGGTTCAAGCTGGAAGCGGAATCGATATTTCACTTGATGACATTTTGCAAAAAATTAATCAAGAAGATAAAACGCAAAATTTGCAACTTGTGCACCGCCTTGATAAAGATACGAGCGGAATTTTGCTTATTGCTAAGGGTAAAAAATCTGCGGAATTTTTGGTTGATTGCTTTAAGAATAAAACCATAGCGAAGACTTATTTGGCGCTGGTTTATGGCGATGTGAAAAAAGAAAGTGGCGTGATAAACATTCCGCTGCGCAAAAAATTCGTTAATAAAAATGAGAAAGTTTATCCTGATTTTGAAGAGGGGAAAGAGGCAATCACGAATTTTAAATTGCTAAAACAATTTAAGGGTTATGCGTTGTTAGAATTAAACCCAATCACGGGCAGGACTCACCAAATAAGGGTTCATTGCAAAGAAATCGGCAATCCGGTTTTAAATGACATAAAATATGGCGGGCCAAAATCGCAGATGAAAAATGTCAGCAATCGTCTTTGTTTGCATGCTTATAAAATTAAAATCGAAAATTATTTTGGCTCGACGTTGTGTATAGACTCTGATTTACCAGAGTTTTTGCCGGAGACTATTTTAAAAAAATAAAATTTCTCTTGAAATTTTCTTTATTGTGATCTACGATATTGTCGTCGGGAGTGTACCTGAATAAAACAGCTTTACGCGAATAGGGATACACACGCTGGGTTTGCGTGGTGGTGGCTCCTGACATTTTTTTACTCAATTCATTCTTTTGCTCAGATCAAATTCTAAATCTCTTTTTAGTTAAAAATCATTCAAGTTTTAAACGGAATATTCTTCAAGATTTGGTCTTGCTCGGCCGCTAACTCTGGTTATTTCTCTTGATACAATCGAGCTGCTGGGAGTTGTGCTAGAATTTCTATTTCCAAGTCTTTGGGAAGTGTCTTCCATAAAAGATTCTTCTTCTTGAGTTGTTCTTACTCCATAAGCTGGCGGATTATATGTTGGTGGCGGAGATCCACTTTCTATTGTCGTGTGTCCTTGTGGTGGATTGAATGAGTAAGGTGGAGCAGCGCCTATATCATATGTGGGAGGCGCGGGTTGTATGCCCAAGCTGTCGCGTAATGTGTTTTCATTATATTGGTATGGCGCTATGAGTTGCGATGTCATTTGTGAAATTATCCCATCGTTTATCTGAAAAATATTGGCTATCTCTCTAATTTCTTCAGTTTTTTCACCTAAACCTTGTAATAATTCTTTTATGTTGCTTTGTGTCGTTCGCCATTCTCTTTGGCTTGATCTTGTTGTTATCGACTCACTTAAAACGTTAGCAATTTCCTCTTGCAATAACGACAATTGAGTATAGTTATCTAAAGCTGAATAATTTTTTCTAAAACTATCCACTAATAATTCTTGATAATTTTGTGAAAATTCATCCCTTCTTTCTGGCGAGAATGTTGGATTCGCTGGATTCGCGAAATATTTTTTTAATAATGGACTTCTTTTTTGAAAATCGGCTTCATCGTTTATTGGCGATATTTCTTCACTTGATTGCTGAACTTTAAATTCTATTGCTTTTTTTTTGAAAAATTTGCTTAAATTTCTTAGTGCGCTTGGAGTTTCTCTGTCTCCTGACCGAAAATCACGCACCCCTTCGCTTGCTCTTTTTGAACATTTAACCCTAAGATGAGCTATGCTTTGTTGCGTTTTGTCATTTTGTTGATTTTGCTCAGAAAATCCTAAAAAAGAGATTTGGTCTGAGAAGTTAAGTAACATTCTAAATGTTGTTACGTCAATTGTGGACTGCTTATTTTTTACCCTTAAAAGAAGTTTGTTCATATCATCAAAAAATGCAATCAGATGTGATCTATCTTCTTTAGATTCGGTTCTTGCGTTACATCTTATGAGTGCAGTTTGAAGAGATCTTCTATCTTCGTGGTTTCCCTGAATCAAATTTGCTAAGTTGAATTTCATAAGTCTAGGAACAATTGATGAGTAAGATTATATCTATAAATTATTATTGGAAATTCAAGAAGCAAAATCAAGATAAAAATAATTTATCCGCCGAATTGTTCTTTAATGATGCGCTCTTCAAGTGAATGATTGCTGTCGAAAAGTAAAGTGAATTTTGTTGAAATTTCTTCTTCGACCGAAACTTTTTTGACGTTTCTAACTTCGATAAAATCAGCAGTGGCACTGACTGGACGTGTTTTATAATCGAGAATTTCGAATTCAATTTTAGCATTTGCGGGCAAAATTGCGCCGTGCCAATTTCTTGGGCGAAACGGGCTGATTGGCGTTAGTGCCAACATTTTTGAGCCAAGCGGCAGGATAGGGCCACGCAGCGACATATTATAAGCTGTGCTTCCTGCCGAGGTGGCGACTAATATTCCGTCGCACGCTAAAGAGCTTAATCTTGTCTTGTCGTTAATTTTGATGTCGATTTTTGCGGCTTGGCTTAGTTGGCGCAAAAGCGAAACTTCATTGATTGCAATGTGAGTGTGTTTTTTGTTGTCGCTAGAAATCGCCGTCATTCTCAGTGGATGAATGATTGATTTTTGCGTTTCTTCTATAATTTTAAGTAAATTATTTTCGTCAGGATTGTTCATCAAAAAGCCAACGGTGCCGCAATTTATGCCGTAAAGCGGAATCGGATTTTTCTCATATTTATGCAAAAGATGAAGCATCATTCCGTCGCCACCAAGAACGATGATCAGATCGATATTTTTTGTATCATTTTTGTCAAGATCGACAAATTTATATTTTTTGATTAGTGATAATTTTTTCGCAAGCGCCGTTTTGTTGTTAAGGGCTGAAATAACGGCGATATTTTTATATTTTTTGCTGTGCATTAGAATTATAACATTTTCCCGTCGGGGATAAAATTTAAATAAAAATCAGTTATATCTGGCAAATATAGATAATTATTAATGAGATATATTAGTTGGTGTTTTGCTTTCACCCTTCTTATTTTGATTGATTAACGATTGTTCTTTATCTTGCAAAAATTTGCGATATTTTGTGACATAAGTGTTGTGATCTTTTAAGTTCGAAGAAAAATAATGTCCGCCATTAGAGCCAGTCGCCACGAAATATAAATAATCGGTTTGCGGTGGATTTAAAACCGCTTTAATTGAAGCTAAGCCCGGATTGCAAATAGGAGTAGGCGGTAACCCATAAACATAATAAGTGTTGAACGGAGAATTATTGCGAATGTCGCTTAATCTAATTGGGCGCTCAGCTTTTTTATTGCCAAAAGCGAAAGAATAAATGATGGTCGGATCTGATTGCAATTTCATTCCTTTTTTGAGGCGATTAACAAAAACCGAAGCAACTTTCGGACGCTCTTCTTCAAGGCCAGTTTCTTTTTCAACAATTGAAGCCAAAATGATAGCTTGTTCTTTGGTGCGAACCGGAATTGTCGGATCGCGAGTTTCCCACAAAGTATCGATGGTTTTTTGCATCGAATCTTGCATTCTTTTCAGCGTAATCGACTTGCTGTCGTTGAACGAATAGAAATAAGTTTCTGGAAGAATGCTTCCCTCGCGAATATTTTTTGGTAATTCTCCAACTAATCCAGAAGCTTCTTCCATTTTCTCAATCGCGCTGTGCGTTGAAAGACCTTCAGTGATTGTCACTTTGCGGAAGAAAATATAGCCGCGAATCATTTTATTGAGAACTTTGTAATAAGAAGTGTTGCGCTCGAAAAAATATTCACCATAGCGCACTTTCGGATCTGGGCCTTTGATTAATTGCGACAAATAAAGAAACACAGTCGGGCTTTTGATTATGCCCTCAGAGTGAAGTCTAGTAACGACTTGGCGGAAAGTCATTCCCTTGTCAATCACGAATCTTTTATCGGTGTTGTGATAGCTGTTCGGCGCGTTGAAATAAGTAACGACGCCAAAAATCGACACCAAATATAGCAAAATTGCTGCTGAGAAATATACGCAAATGCTGGAGATTATTTTTTTAAGCATTCATTAAATTTTTTTGAATATCAAGCTGGCATTGGTTCCGCCAAAGCCAAAAGAGTTTGATAAAACATATTCGATCTTGCGTTGTTTTGCAACTTTTGCAACTAAGTCTATGTCGCAATTTTCACTCGGATTTTCAAGATTTAATGTTGGCGGAGCAACATTATCGCGCATTGATAAAATGCTGAAAATCGCCTCAACACTTCCTGCGGCGCCAAGCAAATGGCCGGTTGCTGACTTTGTTGAAGACATTGACAATTTATAAGCGTGATCGCCGAAAACTTTTTTCACCGAGTTAACTTCAATTTCGTCACCAAGTGGTGTTGAAGTGCCGTGTGCGTTGATGTAGTCGATTTGATCGGGGTTAAGTTTCGCGTGTTTTAGGGCCAGATTCATAGCATAAGTGGCGCCGCGACCTGTTCCTTCAGGGGCAGTGATGTGATAAGCATCGCCAGATAAGCCATAGCCAATCAATTCGGCATAAATTTTAGCGCCGCGTTTTTTGGCGTGTTCATATTCTTCAAGAACAACGATTCCTGAGCCTTCACCCATGACGAAACCGTCACGATCTTTGTCCCAAGGGCGTGAACCGACAGTAGGATTGTTGTTATAACTTGTCGAAAGCGCTCGTAAAGCCGCAAATCCACCAATTCCAACTTCGCAAATTGAACCTTCAGCGCCACCGCAAACCATGACATCAACATCACCATATTCAATTAAGCGCGCAGAGTCGCCAATGGCATGGCTTCCGCTGGCACAAGCCGTAACGCAAGCGTGGTTTGGACCCATGTAGCCGTGTTTAATTGAAACTTGTCCCGAAGATAGATTTATCAAGCTTGCAGGAATGAAAAACGGGCTCATTTTGCGAACACCTTTTTCTTTCATTGCGATAACAGTTTTTTCGATCATCGGCAAGCCGCCAATGCCTGAGCCGATCATGACGCCAGTGCGATATTTTTGTTCTTCAGTTTCTGCTACCCAGCCAGAATCAGCGATTGCTTGATCTGCGGCCGCGACAGCGAAATGAATGAAGCGATCCATTTTTTTCTGTTCTTTTACGTCAACATATTTATTGACATCGAATAAATCTAGATTATTTTCTTGACCTGCGATCATTGGCTTTACTTCGCCCGCGATGGTGCAAGCGCAATCTTTAGCATCAAAAATAGTGATATTTCCAAGGCCAGATTCTCCGGCGATAATTTTTTTCCAGCTTGATTCAGCGTTTGCTGATAAAGGCGTCACAGCGCCAATTCCTGTCACAACTATTCTTCTTTTTGTCATAAAAAAATAAAAATTACTAAATAAGAACTTATCTCTAAATAATTTACCGCATCTTTTTGTTAATTTTCGCTCTTTTTTCTAATAAATTTTATGAAATATATCCAATATTCCATAAAATTTATTAGAAAAATCGCTGAAAATTTCCTAAAAATCTGTGATAAATTTATTTAGGGATAAATTCTAAAATTCGATTCTAGAATTACTAAAAATAAATTTCAATCAAACTTTGAATAAATTAGTTAAATTATTCAATATTAAACTTGGCTTGATTTAATGCCATTTTAAACTCGAAATCAGCATTTTAAGCTGAATCTTTTTGTTAATTTTCGCTCTTTTTTCTAATAAATTTCCTAAAAATCTAGGATAAAACTTATTCAGGGATAAATTTTAGCGTAAAACTAAGATTTTTCAAGGTTTTTCTTAAATTTTGTCGAAAAAATCTTTATTTATGTAGTTTTTCAGCTTACTTTGAGTGATTTCTTTAATTTCGCCAACTTTTAATTCTTCTAAATTAAAGGGGCCGAACGAAACGCGAATCAGGCGATTGACTTTTAGGCCTAATTCTTCCATCACCTTTCTAATTTCGCGATTTTTGCCTTCGGTTAAAGAAATTGTAAGCCAAGAATTTGAGTCTTTTTCGACATCGACTTCGACTTTAATTGGTCCATAGCGCACGCCTTCAATAGTGATGCCGTTTTCAAGCCTTTTTAGTCGTTCATGATTAAGGCGGCCAAAAACGCGGGCGCGATATTTTCTAACCCAAGCGGTTTTCGGAAGTTCGATGAAGCGCGCCAAATCGCCGTTGGTTGTAAGAAGCAAAAGGCCTTCGGTGCTATAATCGAGGCGACCAATCGTAATTAGTCGTGGCAAGGTTTTTGGCAAAATATCGAAAACGGTTTTGCGATTTAATTCGTCTTTATTGCTGGTGATGATGCCGTTTGGCTTGTGAAAAAGAAAAAGGCGAACGTCGCGAGTTTGCTTTAATAATTTGCCATCGATTTTGATAGAATGATCTGTGATTAAAGTCGCGGGGCTGTTGATTGTTGCGCCATTAACTTGAACTCGGCCTTGCGTGATTAAATCTTCAGCTTCGCGCCTTGAGCAAATTCCGGCATTGGCAATGATTTTGGCGATTCTAATGCCTTTTTTTTCAATATTTTGTGTCATTTTG
>CAMCFD010000045.1 GCA_945874115.1 Rickettsia typhi
AGATGGAGAGGTGATAAAATTCCACTAATAATCTTGATAGTTTTGCTCTAAAATCTCAAATAAAAACTACCAATCATATCTGGTTTTTATTTAAAGTTTTGTTCCTGAAATATTTTGTTTAAAGTCTAATTATTAAAACGAAATCTATGATGGAGAATTGCGAATTTTATTTGTTTATACGCAAAAAAAAGAGGCGGATCTTTTTCAAAATCCACCTCTTTCTTCAAATAAATATGAGAGCGACGCCCCGCACTTGTGGGGATCTTTCTATGATTAAAAAAGTTATTTTCTTTCGCCAAAAAGACGAAGCATCATCAAGAAAAGGTTGATGAAGTCCATATAAAGGCTTAGAGCGCCCATAACAGCCATTTTGCCAATAGCTTCGCTGTCAGAAGAATGATAGTAAGATTGTTTCACTCTTTGTGTGTCATATGCGGTTAAGCCTACGAAAATCAAGACGCCAATCGCTGATAAGGCGAAATCAAGCGCTGAACTTTTTAGGAAAATATTAACCAAAGAAGCAATAATCAAGCCGATTAAGCCCATCATTAAAAATGAACCAAGGCCTGATAAATCTTTTTTAGTGGTATAACCATAAAGACTCATCGCACCGAAAGTTGAGGCGCTGATGAAAAAGACGCGAGCAATGCTGGCGTTGGTATAAACCACGAAAATTGTCGCCATAGAAAGACCCATTAGGCCTGAAAAAATCCACAAATAAGTCTTGGCTTTTTCGGCTGAAATTGAGTTGATTTTATATCCAAAAAACATTACGAAACCAAGTGGAGCAAGCATAACAACCCAAGAAAGCGGTGTTCCAAAAATTGCTGACATAAGAGCGGTAGACTGTGCGGTCAAGAAAGCCACGGCACCAGAAACACCAAGCGCAATTGCCATATAATTGTAAACTTTTACCATATAAGCGCGCAGTCCAGCGTCGTAAGACACTCCAGAAGCGGCTGATGCGAACGAATTTTGTCTAAAATTTGCCATATTTCCTCTTTATTTGTTTAGTTTTTGTTTACTTTAATAGTAAGAACATTTATTATATCCACCATTGAATATAATAATTATTTTTGAGTTTTCAAGGGGAAAAAATAATAAAATGACTAAATCAAGTAAAATCATTGCAATTATTGGTCTTATGGGCGTTGGAAAAACAACCCTTGGCTTAAGATTGGCCGAAAAATTAGGCTTTTATTTTACCGACTCTGACCAAGAAATCGAAGATTTAGAAAAAAAATCGATCAAAGAAATTTTTAAGCAAAATGGTGAAAAATATTTTCGCCAAGTTGAAAAAAAAGTTATCGCCGACATTATAAAGCGCGACGAGCCAATGGTTTTGGCGCTTGGCGGTGGAGCATTTCTTGATGAAGAAACCAGAAAGGCTTTGCTAGAAAAATCATTTGTAATCTGGCTTAAAGCGCCAATTGATGTGATTTTACACCGCATTGGCAATAAAAATAACCGACCGTTGTTAAATAACGTTGATAAAAGGCAAGTTTTGCAAGAATTGATGGATAAAAGATATCCGATTTATCAGCTTGCCGACCTTGAAATCGAGACTTCGCAGGGAAATCACGAATTTTTAATTGAGAAAATTCTCAAAGCGCGAAGTGGACTTGTTTAATGTCATTATATCCTCAAAAATATTTCGACTAAAACTCTGATTTTAAGGTTAAAACAAACATAAGATTAAATTGAAAAAATAATGAAAAAAATTGATTGTAAAAAAGTTTTTGGTTTTGATTGCGATTTTGAAATATCAGGGCTTGAAAAACCAAGTGAATTTACGCCAAAAATCGATGAAAATTATGTTTTTGACCGCGACACAACTTTGGCGATTTTAGCCGGATTTTCATTCAACCAGCGCGTCTTGATTCAAGGCATGCACGGAACGGGAAAGTCTACTCATATTGAACAAGTTGCGGCGCGCCTTAATTGGCCTTGCATTCGCGTCAATTTCGATTCGCAAATTACGCGCCTCGACCTTGTCGGTAAAGACGTCATCAGCCTTAAGGAAGGCAAGCAAATCACTGAATTTCGCGAAGGAATAATCCCGTTTGCGCTGCGCAACAATATCGCGCTTGTTTTTGATGAATATGACGCCATTCGCACCGATGTTTCGTTCGTGATTCAGCGCCTTCTCGAAGAAGAGGGAAAATTCGCGCTTCTTGAAGAAAACGAAGTCATTTTGCCAAGCGAAAATTTTCGCTTATTTGCGACTTCAAACACTCTTGGTTTGGGTGATGATTTGGGAATTTATCACGGCACAAATTTGATTAACCAAGCGCAGATGGATCGCTGGAATATCGTGGCTTCGCTTAATTATTTAAATGAGGAAAAAGAAGTTGAAATCTTGCAAAAAAAATTGCCATTTCTAACGCAAAAAATTCATCAAAATACGCCAAAATTGATGGTGAAAATGGCGAATTTAACGCGCGAATCTTTTAAAAATGGCGACCTTTCGACGCTGATTTCTCTACGCACTTTAATTTCGTGGGGCACGAATATCAACATTTTTGGCGATGTTAAAAAAGCCTTTATTTTAAGCTTTTACAACAAAGTTATTGAAGATGAAAGAATAGTTTTGCGCGAATTTTATCAGCGTGTTTTTGGGCAAGAAATTTAGGCCACGATTAGATTTTTGGCGCTTATTTTTTCTTTGACATTGGGTGATGTTTGAAAACTAAATCCTTCAATTTCGAGTCGAGAATGTGAGTATAAATTTGTGTTGTCGAGATGTCGCTGTGGCCGAGAAGCTCTTGCAAAACGCGCAGATCGGCACCGCGATTAAGCAAATGTGAAGCAAATGAGTGGCGAATTATGTGTGGATGAACTTTGTTTTCGTCAATTCCGGCATTGATCGCGAGCTCTTTAAGTGATTTATGAAAACCTTGGCGCGTGACGTGATTATCTTTCAAGCTGCCCTTCAAATTTGTTCCGATAAAAAGCCATTTCGAGTTTTTTTCATCAAGTTTTTGCCTAATTTCGAGATATTTTTTTAATGATGCGAGAGAAGAATTATTTAAAATCGCGATTCGCTCTTTATTTCCCTTGCCTTTGACAATTAAATATTCTTTGTCTTTTTGAATTGCGCCAAGCGGCAAAGAAACTAATTCGCTTACTCTAAGGCCGCAAGAATAAAGGATTTCAAGCATGCAGGCCAAGCGAATTGATTTTGGTGAGTCATTTTGATGAGCAAAATCGAGTAATTTTGTTATTTCTTCTTCACTTAAAAATTTCGGTAATTTTAATCCCGCCTTAGGAGTTTCTAGGTTTGTGGTCGGATTAGATTTCGTGATTTTTTCGTTTTCTAAAAATGTGTAGAAATTTTTGAAACATGAAATTTTGCGTGAAATTGATGTCGCGCGCAGATTTTTTTCGTGCAAATATTGTAAATAATTTTTTATATCTACTTCTTGTGTATTTTTTATATCGACTTTTTTGCTGATTAAAAACTCTAAAAATAATTCTAAATCTTTTCTATAGGATATGATTGTGTTTTGTGCTAAGCCATCTTCTGCCGCTAGTTTGCTCAGAAATAATTCGATTAAATTTTTACTCATAAATTAAAATCTATAATTTTTTTATCTCGCCTTCTTCAGGCAGGCAAATATTGATTTTATTTTTTATGTCAATTTCAATTGAAGAAGCTTTTTGTATGGGCTTAATCTCGTTTCTTAACAAGACCGCAAAAAGCAAAAACATGGCGCCTAAACTTAGCCAGAAAACCAATAATTTTATGATTCTCGATGATCTGTTGTCGTTGAAATTATAAAGCATTTTATTTTTATTTAATGTGTTGTTTTTTTCGTGCGCGCAGCGCGATTAAGTTTCCTGCAATTACTAAAACAATTCCTAAAATTGTGAAAATTGTGAATTTATAATCCTCGAAAATTCCTGAAAGAATTAGGGCAAAAACCGGATATAAAAGTGCGGTGTAGGCGGCGTTGGCGGATCCGACTTTGTCGACTAAAAACAGAATTGCGCAATATCCCAAAATTCCCGGAATTAAAATTAAATAAAGTAACGAAAAAATGTAAGACGGCGAAAAATCGAAAGATAAATTTTTGTGAACTGCCCATCCAACCAATAAAGACAAGGTTGCGCCGTAAAGCATTGAAAATGCGGTTGAAGAAATTAAAACTTTCATATTGTTTAATTTTAATTCTTTTCCGATGACGCTTCCAAATGAAAAACTGATAACGCCAAGGCTACAGAAAAATAGGCCTTTCGCGATGTTTTTATCAAAATGGTCAACATTAATTTCCGATGATGAAATTAGAATAACTCCAATGATTCCAAGAATTGCGCCGGTGAAAAGTTTTGACGAAAGCTTTGTTTTATGAACGAAATAATCAATCACGGGAACGGTTATAACGCTTAGAGCCGAGAAGGTTGCAGCGACTCCGCTGCTGACATAGTGAATCGCGGAATAAAAAAATAAATGATTGAAGAAAAATAAATTTATGCCTTGCAAAAAAATCAAGCGATGTTGCGATTTTGTGAATTTTAGCGGGAAATTATTTAGTTTAGCGATTGTGAACAAAACTAATGATGCGCCGAGAAATCTGTATGCGACCGATAACCCTTCGGGGACTTTTTCTACTTGAAATTTTATCATTAACCAACTTGTGCTCCACGCGAAAACAACTGAAAGAAATGCCAATTTTGCTGTATAGCTCGAAGGCAATTCTTTCTTGAATGTCATAAAATTATATATATAATTTTTAATGTTCATGTTGGTTTTAAAATGTCGTAGTTGTGTTAAAGCTTTTTTAAATGGCAAAAAATTGTATGCAAAAAATATAATGAAATTAAGATTAAAAACAACAATTTTTATAGCGACAGTTTGGTTTTTTTTCTTCAATTCCTCTTGCTACGCGCAATTTGCCTTGATTCGCGACGCACAAACCGAGAAATTTTTGCGCGAATTATGTGACCCAATTTTTGTTTCGGCGAAGTTAAATCCAGATGATATTTCAATTTATGTTGTTAATGACTCTACGATTAATGCTTTTGTGAGTGGCGGGCAAAATATTTTTATTAACACTGGACTTATCAGAAAATATGAAACGCCAAATGCCTTGATTGGCGTGGTTGCGCACGAAGTCGGACACATTACTTCTGGCCACATTGCGCGCTCAAGTGAAGAGATTCAGAGCGCGACGACGACGATGTTTTTAAGTTATCTGTTGGGGATTGGCGCCGTTATTGCTGGATCGCCCGAGGCTGGTCAAGGAATTATTCTTGGTGGCAGTGATTTTGCGCAAAAACTTTATCTGAAATTTTCGCGAACCCAAGAAGAAGCCGCTGACCGACACGCTCTGCAATATCTTGAGAAAATCGATTATCCGCCAAGTGGCTTGGTAGAATTGCTTGAATTTTTCGAAACACAAAATCGTGGCTATCAAGGTCAAATCAATGAATATGCGCAATCACACCCGATAAGCCGCAAAAGAATTGATTATTTAAAAAGTAATATCAAGAAAAAATCTGATGATAAAAAAATAAACCAAAAATTGCAGCCACAGATGAATATAGTGCTCGCAAAGCTTGAGGCCTTCATAGATAATCCTGATTTGGTCATAAAAAAATATGAAAATGACGAAAGTGAAATTGCAAATTATGAAAAAGCGATTGCGTTTTATCGAAAAGGAAAAACCGCGCAAGCCTTAGAATTGCTTGATAAAATTATCTTGGAAAATAAAAATGACGGATTTTTATACGAGTTAAAAGCGCAAATTTTATATGAATCAAATAATGTAAGTGAAGCAATTTTGGTTTATAAAAAAGCGATAGATTTGCTCTCGAACCGCGATTCTTCTCAGGCTAAAATTTATTTTGCGACTGCGATTTTATCTTTAAAAAACAACGATTTGTCTTTAATAAAAATGGCTATAAAAAATTTAAAAGAGGCGCAAAAATTCGAAAATGATAATCCGTTTTTATTCAAGCAATTTGCGAATGCCTATAATAAAATTGGCGACGAAGCAAGGTCTTTCGCGGCCTTAGCAGAATATAATTTTCTTGTTGGCGACACAGAAAAAGCGCAAAAATATGGCGAAACGGCCAAAGAAAAATTTGAGGAAAATAAAAATAATAATTCTGCAAAGTCAGATTTATTAAGACTTGACGATTTATTAGAATTGATTAAGAATGATAAGAAATCAAAAAATAAAACTTAACAGATATAAAAATGATCAGCTTTTTTAGGAAAATTAATATATTTTACAAAAATATTGTCAAGTCAATAAGGCGAGCATTTCACGAGTTTGGCGAAGAAGTTTTTATTATAATTCGCAATCGAAATTACGCTAAAAAACACCCCAATCTTTTTGCGATTTTTTCAATTATTGAGCAAGAGCAAAATACGCAAATTTTCGAGTTGCAAAAAGAGGAATTTCATAAAATAAAAGCCAATGTTTTAAAAGATAAAGATGCCTCGAATCACCATATTTTAGAAGCATTGCGCGGGCTTTTCAATAACAATAAAATTTTGTCAAATCAAAATGAAATAAGACAGCAACTTTCTGCTTATCTTTTTGAGAAAACTAAAAAATTAATTAACGAAAATAATCGTTATTACATGCCGTTAATTAAGGTTATTTTATTTAGCTTCCCTTTTTTGTTAAGTTATGAAAACTATACAATTTTGCGCAAATTGATTAAAAGAAAATCGAATAATTCACTAAGATTGGTGAAAGATATTTTGGACAATTACGAAACTCTTGATTTCTTGGAGAAATTAGAAGATATATCTTCGCTAATTCTCGTCAGTATTGCCTTTGACAATAAGCCGGCTTTCATGATGTTGATGCGTTTTTTGAGAAAAAGCGACAAAATTTCAATTATTTTCAACAAGAGAAATTCAAACATCCGCACGAAAATTTTAAATATTAATTCGGTCAATAAACGCGGTCTTGATTATACTGCGATCATGCTTTCTTACTATGACGATCGATTTTTTATTGACAGCGAACATCAAAATTTATCACAATTTTTGTCAGAAATTCTCTCTAATCAACTTAAGTTGAAAGAAAAAACTAAAAGATATGATAAAATCAACACCTATTTGGTTCTAAGCAGGCAAGTTGGTTATCAAAATTCAATTATTGAAGGTATTATAAAGGAATATATCACCAAGGACGAAATCTCTGTTCACATGGTTCGGCCGCGAATTTTGAGGATAAAAAACATTCGCAAAGTGTTGTTTGAAAATAGTGCGCAGCCTCGAACTAAAATAAAAATTCAGACCATATTGAACATGACCAATCAACATCCCGAAGAATATTGGCTGATGCAGTTTGCACCTTATTTGCTTTAAATACCATTTTCCACTAAGAAAATTATTTTGCCTAAAAGGCTAATTATTAGTGGGAAATGCTATAAAAGCTTTCTTGTAATATTTTGTGAAAATCTTGCTCTAAATTGGCGTTCATTTTTTTAAGGGAAGTGATTCCAAACTCAGAAATTCCGCAGGGGACGATGTTTTTGAAGGCTTCTAAATCGGGGTCAATGTTGATTGCAAAGCCGTGATAACTGACCCATTTTTTTACTTTTATACCAATTGCGCCAATTTTCTTTTCTTCGCCATCTTCATTGACCCAGATTCCGACGCGACCTTTTCGAATAAATCCTTCAACGCCGAAATTGGCGAGAAATTTTATGACCCAATTTTCGATAAATTCGACGAATTTTGCAATATCGGGTTTTTCTGGCGCAAAAAACTGCTTCAAGTCAATCATCACATAGCCAATCAGCATTTTTGGGCCGTGATAAGTATATTTTCCGCCGCGATTGGTTTTTATAACGGGAATTTCGTTTTTTGCTAACAAATCTTCATCTTTGGCGCTAACTCCGGCGGTGTAGACGTCGAAATGCTCTAAAAGCCAAATTGCGCTCGAAGCCTTACCTAAAGCGATTTCGTCAGCTCTTTCTTCCATAAATTTTAGTGAATCTTCAAATTTTACTAGATTATTTGAGAAAATCCATTCAATATTGTCTTTATTCATATATTCAATTAAAAAACAAAACTATGATTGGCAAGCTTCGCGGATTTATCGATTTTTTGCAAGATGATAAATGTATTATCGACGTAAACGGTGTTGGTTATGTCGTTTTTATCTCAAATAAAACTGCGCAATTTCTTCGCCAAGCCAATAATAACAAGCTTGAAGAAAAAAAGCAAGTCTCGTTAATTATTGAAACAATCGTCAAAGAAGACGCAATCGAGCTTTATGGATTCGCAACTGCGGTT
The DNA here is from genome assembly GCA_945874115.1 of Rickettsia typhi. GTDB lineage: Bacteria > Pseudomonadota > Alphaproteobacteria > Rickettsiales > UBA1997 > CAMCFD01. Next base: position 8,264 of record CAMCFD010000045.1, read on the forward strand.
GAAAAAATTTGGTTTTTAGAATTAACAAAAGTGCAGGGTGTTGGCGCCAAAGTTGGGCTAAAAATTCTGGCATTTTTCACAATCGACGATCTTGCGCGAGCCCTTATTTCTGGAGATATGAAAGCATTTTCGCAAATTTCAGGAATTGGACCAAAACTTGCACAAAGAATTACGACTGAACTTAAAGAAAGTCCGAAAAAATTGGGAATTCATTTTGGCGCAGAAATCGAAATTATCGATAAATCTATCAGTGATATTTCTGGCAATAAAGTCGCTGACGACGCGCTTTCGGCGCTAGAAAATCTTGGATATAAAAAGGCGGACAGTCTAAAAATTATTGCCGCGGTTTTGCAAAAACAACCAGAAATTACGCTTGAAAATTTAATTACGAACACGCTTCGCGAGCTGAGTAAGAGAAAGTTGTAGATTGTGATTTTGGCTTTATAAATAGTTCGCGCAAGAGTTTTTGGCTTTTTGTTTTTCAAGAAAATCGCGCAAAAATTTATAGATTCGATAAAAAAGAAATCGCAAGAAAAACCTTAAAAATCAAAGGTTTTTCTGTTTAAACTCGCAAAATTCAACAATCTTACAGCGCCCACATTCTGGCTTCCGCGCCTTGCAAACATATCTTCCGTGCAAAATCAACCAATGATGAGCGTGTTTTTGCCACTTCTTGGGAATATTTTTTATAAGTTGCAATTCGCTCTGCAAAACATTGGCGGCTTTGGTCAGGCCGATGCGATTCGAAACTCGAAAAACATGAGTGTCGACGCCCATTGTCTCTTTGCCGCGCGCACAATTTAAAAACACATTGGCAGTTTTGCGCCCAACTCCTGCAAGGCTTTTAAGCTGATCTAAATCATCGGGAATTTTTCCGCCAAATTTTTCGAGCAAAGTTTTTGACAAAGCCATGACATTCTTGGCTTTGGCGTTATACAGCCCAATCGTGTTAATATATTTTTTGAGATTTTCTTCGCCAAGTTCAAGCATTTTTTGCGCATTATCAACAACTTTAAAAAGTTTCTCCGTTGCCTTATTGACGCCTACATCAGTGCTTTGTGCCGACAAGACAATTGCGACTAAAAGTGTAAATTCATTGACATAATTCAGCTCGGTTTTTGGGTCACTATTTTCTTGAAAAAAAATCTCGAAAATCTGGTTTATTTTGCCTTTCTTCATATTTTATAAATTTATGTCAGCCTAATGTTATTTTGTCCTAAAAATCAGCGTTTTATACTTAATTTTTTAGTCCGAGATTCAAAAGAAAAGCCCCTGATATCGGAAATATGAAAGGTTTTTCTTTTGAATTTTATCCACGAAAATTATTTTGCTAAAAAAGGCTAATTATTAGTGTAAAATGGTATAATTTATTGTTTATAATCATTAATTGCAACTCTTGAATCGATTTCGCCATGAAAATATTTAGTCGCAACAGCCTTTCTTTGCTTGCTTTTTAGTCGCTTGAATAATAAAATAAAATTTCATTGGTTCTTAAAAAAATACAAATAATAATGATTGAGAATTTAAAAGCAAAACTGTCGAAAAAGGTTCATTTTATTGGCCTTGGAGGCATCGGTATGAGTGCTTTGGCGTTGCTGTTAAATAAAGTTGGTGTTAAAGTTCAGGGTTCTGACATAAGTGAAAATTACATTACAAAAACTCTTACTGACCGCTCAATTCCTTATTTTGTCGGCCATAATAAAGAAAATATTACTGATGATATTTCTTTAGTTGTCAAAACTTCCATCATTAAAGAGGAAAATCCTGAAATCGTCGCTGCAAAAGAAAAAAACATCGAAATAATCACGCGAGCACAGCTTTTGGCGCTTATTATGTCTGAGAAAAAAGGCATCACAATCGCGGGAACGCACGGAAAAACAAGCACCACGGCAATGACTTCACTTATGCTTGAATTCGGAAATCTTGATCCGATCGTTATAAATGGCGGCATAATCAATTATTTTAAGAGTAATTATAAACTTGGTGACGGCGAATATTTGGTCGCTGAAAGTGATGAATCTGACGCAAGCTTCGTTATCTTGCCAACTTTCATTGGCGCGGTTACAAACATCGAGCCCGAACATCTTGAATTTTATGGCGGCGATTTCGAAAAAGTGAAAAAATATTTTGAGCAATATGTTACGCAAATCCCCCAAGATGGCTTGTGTGTAATGTGCATCGACGATGTTGAATCTGAAAAAATTTATAATAAATTAAAAGCGACCAGAAAAAACTTGTTGTCATATTCAGTAAAAAAAGACGCTGATATTGTGGCAAAAAATATAGTTCAAGATGGCTCTGGATCAACATTTGACGCGGTTTTTAGAAATGGCAAAACAATATCGCAATTACACACACCTTCTTACGGAATTCACAATGTCAGCAACGCTTTAGTTGCGGTTGCAATTGCTGATTTTCTCAAAATTGATAAAGAATTAATCAAGCAAGCTTTGACTAATTTTACGGGTGTGAAGCGCCGTTTCACCAAGACTGGTGAGGTTAATGGAATTTCAATAATTGATGATTATGCTCATCATCCGACTGAAATTAATGCGGTGTTAAATTCGGCACGTCAATTTGCGCTTGATAAAAAAGTGATTTTAGTGCTTCAGCCACACAAATATAGTCGAGTTCAAGATTTGTTCAAAGAATTTTGTTCGTGCGTAGGTGGCGCCGATGTTGTGATTCTTACTGATATTTATTCGGCGAATCAAAAGCCGATCGACGGCATAACGCAAGACGCTTTGCTTGAAGGAATAAAAAACTCCGGACACAAAAATGTCATCAAGTTAATGAATGAAGATGATTTAGCAAAAATCGTGAAAAGTGTTGCCAATAAAGGCGACATCGTGCTTTGCGCAGGAGCTGGAACGATAACTTATATGGCCAATAAATTGCCAAATCAATTAAAAGAATTGCAATAATTTTTTTAAATATACAAGATTTTTGTATGTTAATTAATGAAATAAAAAATGCCCAAAAACATTGAATTTATTCATCTCAACACCGCTGATGAAATGATGATTGCGTTTCCTCTTATCGGGCAAATGTATGAAAAAATGGATGAAGCAACATATTATGAATATGTTAAAGAAATGATCGAAATTAATAATTTCAAAATGGTCGCGGCCTTTATAGACGGCGAGCTAGTAGGTGTTTCTGGATATTGGATTTTATTAATGCTTTATTGCGGACGTTATATTCAAATTTCAAATTTCGTCGTCGATGAAAATAAAAGAAGTTTCGGTATCGGAAAAGCAATGATGAATTACCTTGAAAACCTTGGCAGAAAACTCGGCTGCGAGAAATTTATTCTTGATTCATATTCAGAAAATAAAAAATCACATTCGCTTTATTTTTCACAAGGATTCTATATTCGCGGCTTTCACTTTATGAAAGATTTATAAAAAGATGAAAATAAAAATCGCAACTTTTAACGTAAACTCAATAAAATCAAGGCTTTCGAACGTTTTATCTTGGGCAAAATCTTCGCAGGTTGACATTATTTTATTGCAAGAAATTAAATGCGAAGAGGCAAATTTTCCTTTTGATGAATTCGCAGAACTTGGCTATAATGTCGCGATTTCTGGGCAAAAAACCTACAATGGCGTGGCGATTTTATCGAAATTTAAAATTGAAGATGTTATAAAAGGTCTGCCGAATTTCGAAAATGATTTGGGCGTTAAGCCTTCAAAATCAAGCGCAAAACCGCAAAATGAATTTGATTTATTTTTCGCCGACGAAAATTCGCAAGACAAAAAAAGCCAGCAAGCGCGCTATATTGAAGCGATTATCGTGATTAATAAAACTGCAATTCGCGTCGCTTCGATTTATGTTCCAAACGGCGGCGGAGAAATTTTGCCAAATCAAAAATTAGAAGAAAGCGAAAAATTTATTTATAAAATGAATTTCTTAGATGCTTTAAAATCAAGGCTTGAAGACGTTTTGCAATATGACGAAATCGCGATTTTTGGTGGCGATTTTAACGTGGCAAATCACGAAATTGATGTTTATGATGCGAAAAATCTCGAAGGCACAATTTGTTTTCATCAAAGCGAAAAACAAAAATTTCGCTCAATTTTAGGTCTTGGATTAATTGATTGTTATCGCGCCTTCAACCAACAAAATCAAGCTTTCACATGGTGGGATTATCGCGGAAATTCTTGGCAATATAACAAAGGAATGCGCATCGATTATATTTTGGCATCGCCTCTCGCGGCCGATAAATTATCAAACTGCGTCATTGAAGACAAAGGCGTTCGTGATCAAGAAAAAGCCTCAGATCACTGTCCGGTTGTGCTTGAAATTGATGTTTAAGATTT
>CAMCFD010000046.1 GCA_945874115.1 Rickettsia typhi
GATGAATTATAGTGTTTCGTGGGTTGTAAAAATTTCGCAGTTTGTTGCGGGCTTGCAAAATTCACATTTTTATGTGCCGCAAATGCCCAAGTTTGGCATGGTTTTGGCGATTTTCGGCGGATTAATTTTTGCGTTTTTAAAGACGAAATATTTGCGAATTTTTGGTTTATTTTTGTTTTTATTTTCAATTGCAACAATTTCTTTTGTAAAACAACCGAGCGCTCTAATTGATGGCGATGCTAGATTTTTCGCGCTTTATGACAAAAATAAAGGCTTGGTTTTTTCCAAAAAAATGCGCGATTCAAAAAAAGTTATTTTATGGCGCGAAAAAATGAACGAGAAAAAATTTAAATCTTTTGATGATCATGATGAGAAAAGTCTTATAAATCAAGGAGTTGACTGTTATCAAGAAATGTGTGAAATAAATTTAGAAAAATATTTTTTTGATAATAAAAATTTCCAAAATAAAAAAATATTAATTTTATTTGAGAGAAATAAAGTTAGTGAAATTTGCTCTAAAAATTATGATTTAATTGTGAACTTGACCAAGAAATATAAATTGCCAAAATGTGCCTTCAAAACCAATGTTATAGACAATTCTGACTTGCTGCAAAACGGCGCTCATTTTATTTATTTCGATAAAAACGGGCTTAAAATTGAAAACATTTCCTAGCAATAAAATTGACCATAAAGTTGTTTAGAGGAAAGATTGCAACAGTTTTATCACCAAAAACTAGAAGTATGATATAAAGCCAGCATTTTCAAGCAAAAATCGGCTATTTATGGAGAATTTTGGTGTGTGATATCAACACTGCCTATCCACAATCAAGATGGGAAGATGAATTTTCTTCAGATTTTTTTTCATATAAACAGTCTGAACCCCATATTTTGTTGACAATTACCTTAATTTTCGTATAATAGGCGAAATTATTAACTTTCTCAAGATCGAGCATGAAAAGCCTTCCAGCTATACTAAAACTTGTTCGCAACTTTTTTGCGCAATTTGCGATAATTGCATTAATATTTGAGCAATTTTTGTTCATCTCGGTTTCTTCTGCGCGGGCCGCAGATTTGCCAATTGTTGTTGACGGATCAACCAACACACAAGTTCTTAAAACCGCATCTGGAATCGATCAAGTCAATATCGCCGCGCCAAACAGCAGCGGGCTTTCTCACAATAAATTTTCAGATTATAACGTGAATGAACGGGGCATGATTTTAAACAATGCCATCGGTAATCAAAATGACGTAATTTTAACGCAAATTGGCGGGTTGGTTCACGATAACGCGAACCTTAGAAACTCGGGCGCCGCTTCGGTGATTCTAAACGAAGTCACTTCGAACCGCACTACCGCGATTAATGGCTATACCGAAGTCGCGGGAAAGCGCGCGGATGTTATTGTTGCGAACCCGAACGGTATTTCGATGGCGGGCGCGGGGTTTATTAATGTGAGTCGGTTTACGGCCGTGGTTGGGTCGGTGAATGGCGCGGGCGGATTTGGCGGTCGCGCTTCGGATGTAACATTTTAACTGAGCGGCAATGATTATCGAATTGCTAACGGATTTTTGCCAAGCTTGACGATTAGTGGCGCCGGTCTTGATTTAGAAAATGTCACCTCAACTGATTTGGTCGCGAGTGTGATGAATATTGTGGCGCCAATTTATGGTGGCGAGAATGAGGTTAATCTTCGCGCGGGTGATGATGGGTTTAATTATGGCTCGAAAGTGGTGAGTTCTAGTGGTGTTGGGGCTGGAAATAATCTTCCAACAGAAGTAGCAATTGACGCATCAGTTCTTGGCAAAATTCAAGCAGGAAAAATATTTATTATCGCAACTAAAGAAGGATTTGGGATTAAATATTCTGGCGATTTGCTTGCGAGTCGAAACGGGATTGTGATTGATGGCAACGGCAATGTTGAGTATAATAATATTGCGGCGGAGGTCGGTGATGTTGAAGTCGTTTCGAGAAATGGCGGGATTGTAGGAAATGGGGTTGTGCAAACGAAAGACGCTGGTTTCGACATCAAACTAAATTCTTCTGACGATATTATAAATCGCGGACAATTCTTGAGCGCGAAAGACATCGATATTGAAACTTTGGGTGAATTTAGAAATGAAAGTTCTGCGCTTAATTTAAGCGACAATGATTTCTTTGTTAATGCAGTTGATTTTGTGAATTTAGGACAGATTTCTGCTGGTCGTGATTTGAGTGTTGAAGCGGTGAATTTGGTGAATTCGGCGAAGCTTGTTGGTGGCAGAAATTTGAGTTTAACCGCGGCGCGAATCACGAATGATGATTCGATTTATGCGAATAATAAAATCACGATTTCGGCAAGTGATTTTTTTACGAATATTGGTGAAGTTGTTTCGATTGGCGAAGGCTTGGTTGATGGAATTTTGATCAGCGCGAAAACTCTCAATAACAACAAACAAATTGCGGCGAAAAATAATGTTGTTATAAACGCGAATATATTCAACAACAACACAGCAAACAGCACGGTTCTTGGGCTTAACGATGTTGGTTTGAATGTAGTTGAGATTGATAATTCGGGCGCGAGTGTTGTTGCGGGAAATAATCTTGTGCTTCGTAATCTTGTTTTGAGTGAGCCCACGATTGCCAATTCTTTTGGGGTGAATTCGCAAGGAACAAAAATCACGTATGCTGGGGGAACATTTTTTGCGGGGAATTTTCTTGATTTTGATTTAGGGAATTTGGCTGATTATGTAATGGTGGGAACGCTAGAAAGCGCGGGTGATATTAAGATTAAAGCGAATAACATCACGAATAAAACCAGCGTGAAAGCAAATGGAAATATTGAAATTATTGCCGATGATAAATTCACGAATGGTGTTTTTGGCGGCGATAATTCTGGCAATAAAATAATTGCGGGTGATTCTTTAAACATTACGGCGACGAATCTTTTAAGCAATTACGGGACTGTTTCTTCGCAAAATAATCTGACACTCGCCTCAACTTTTGGCAATATTAATAACAACGCGAGTGCCGAGATTATTGGTGGAAGCGGCAAACTTTCTCTTATTGCGAGAAACGGCACGGTGAATCAAAATTCGCTAAATTCACTTATATCAAATGGCGATTTAACTCTTGATGTTGCTAATTTCGTAAACACCGGACGCGTTGATATTGCTGGTGATTTTACGCTTAATGTTTCGAGCGATTTGATAAATGAAGCAAATGCGCTGATTTATTCGGGTGGTGATATGACTCTTAACGTGGTGAATAATCTTACCAATAATTCTGGTGCAGTGATTTATTCGCAAGGGGATTTGACGATTCAAAAATATGCGCAAGCGAGCCCGAATTATAACGCGGCTAACAACAAATCAAATTCGGTGAAAAATATTTCTGGTCAGATTATTTCTTATGATGGAAATATGAGAATTGATGCGGCGACAATCAGTAACGAAAGAGCGATTAACCCGTTTAATTCCGTTTTTGATCCACAAACGGACGGCCCAATTTCTTCACCGCAAGCTGCTAGTTTTGATCAATATAGCTGGCAATTGAACAATAACGGTTGTTTCGGGCATGAATGCGAAAATCGATATTGGGGATATTATGCCAAGCAACTTACAAACTCGGACTCGATTGCTTCCTCAATTCAGTCTGGTGGAACACTCACTTTTAACGCAGGAACTTTGGACAATTTGGGATCAAATATTTCTGCCGCAGGAAATATAACCATCAATGCTGATACATTAAACAACCATTCAATCAACGATCCCGGCCTTTACTATATGACAACCACTTGGGGTAGCAGAATAATCTATTCGCTTGGGACTACAAACTATATTAGGCATGATCCGGGCAACGGAAGCCACACGGGATCGCGCTTAAATTACAATGACTTTGCGCAAAATAATCCATCAACCATCAAGTCGGGTGGATCAATTACGCTTAATGTTGTGAATAATGTAAGTAACGCCACGACCAATCAGAACGCCAACACGGGAATAATCGCGACACAAAATCCGCAATTGGTGAATTCAATTGATGTCGATGAATTAAGCAGAAACGGAGTTGTTTCTGCCGATTTTTCTAATTATTTAAATGGCCCAGATAATCAGGGTTTATTCACGAAAAATCCGAATCCGAATGCGCCGTTATTTGAAAGCAGAAGTCAGTTTATTGATCAATCCAAATTCTTTGGCTCGGATTATTTTTATAACAGAATTGGACTTGATTTGGATGAATTGCAAACGCAGCTGCAACAGCAAGATCAGCGAATGATTGGCGATCAATTTTTTCAAAATAGAATTATTGAAGAACAGTTAAGAACTATCACTAAAAATTCAGTTTTGCTTTCGAATAATAATTTTGACGCAAACGCCGAAATAAAATCGATGTTTGATAATGCTGCGTCTGAATATGCGAGGCTTGGGCTTGACGCGAATAAGTCATTGACAAAAACTCAAATTGCGGGTTTGCAAAAAGATATTATTTGGTTTGAAACGCAAACAATTGATGGCGCGACTTATATTGTGCCAAAAATTTATTTGACGCAAGAAACCAGAAATAATCTGGCGAATGGTGCGCTTGCGAATAATTCGACAATTTTTGCGGCTGGGGATGTTAATATTACCTCTGCTGCTGGTGCGATTGTCAACGCCGGATCAATAGCCGGAAATAATGTTTCTCTTGCTGCGGCGGGAAATGTGACTAACAAAAATTTCTCGAATATTAGCGCGACGAATGATCTTTCTATTACTTCTGCGACTGGATCGATCGTGAATTTTTCTCAAATTAACGCGGGTGGTGCGGCTTCTTTAACGGCGGCGGTGGATGTTGTAAATTCGTCGACCGTATTGACCAATGACGCTGCGCTTTTGGCGAGCGGCAATGTCGGTTATGTTTCAAACGGAATGGGTTCTGCGAATAGCGGATTTATTTCATCGCGAGTTCTTGAAACCGCGGGAATTTCGGCAGGAAGTTTGGCTGTGAATGCTGGTGGGGATTTTAAAAATCAGGCGGCGAATATTGATGTGGCTGCGAATGCGGAAATCACGGCGGGCAATGATGTTAGTTTTGCGACTCTTGAACTTCGCAATCGCACTGAAACAAGCTGGGGGCATAAAAGCAAAGGCGGCAGTTCGGTTGTAGACAAAACCACCAACGTTGCGAGCAATGTTAATGTTGGTGGAAATCTTGATGTGGCAACGACTGGTCTTGGTCTTGCGGCAGAACAAGCAAATATCGATGTTTTAAACGCTCAGATTCAAGCGCAACACAACTCTGATGTTGTGGCTTATAATCAGGCTGTTGTCGATCGTAACATTCAAGATAATTTTCGAGCTTCGATGAAAAGAGCAGCGCCAGAGCCCGTTGCGCCTGTTGCGCCACAATTTTACGCTGATGCGGCTTCGAATATTAATATTGTTGGATCGAATATTACGACTGGTGGAGATTTGAATATTGCGGCGAAGGATGGCGTGAATATTGCGTCGGCGGTTGATAGTTATCATAAAGAGGAACGCTCGAATTCTAAAAGTTCGACGGTTAAAAAAACTTATTTCGCAACGACTGATAATGTTACAAATGTAAGTTCAAATTTAACAAGTGGCGCCGATATTAATATTTCTTCCGGTGGAGACACTAATATTATCGCTTCTAATTTAACGGGAGCTGCAAATGGTAATATTTTAGTTGGTGCTTATACTGATTATGACCAAGATTCTGCAACTTATGGTCAAACTTTATTTAATGACGATTCTAATCTGAATATTTTAAACAGCGTTGATTCTAGGAGATTTTATTCTGAATCAACAAAAATAAAAACCGGATTAAGTTTAGAAAATGCGCTGATGACGGCAGCGATGGTTGCGGCTGTTGCATTTAGTGGTGGCGCGGCGGCGGGAGTTATTCTGGCTTCTGGTGCGGCTGGCGGCGCAGTTGGCGCGGTTAATGTTCAAAAAACTACGAAAACTGAACTTCGTTATGATGAAACTGTAATTTCAAGCAATCTGAAATTTGGTAACGACCTGACTCTTTCTTCAATGAATGATGTTACGCTTCAAGCTGCAAAAGTTGAAGCTAGCGGAGATTTAACTATTAATGCCACAAATAATCTTATAATTGCGACTGCTTCTGAAGCTCATCAAACTTCTTATGAAACTAAAGATAAAGGCAATTATTTTTTAAGTAATGGCAATAGTGGTTTCTACCAAGGAAATGCGATAAACACCGAGATTGTTTCTAATGGTGGCACAAATTCTAATCTCGCTTTCAATGTCGGGAATTCTATAGTTGCGCAATATAATAAAAGCAGTGGCGATAATTCAAATGGCATTATCAAAACCGGTTTAGATGGATCAATTCTTTACGGAGATTTTTCAGGGAATTCTAGACTGGCTTATCTCGATAAATTGGATTCAAACATAACGCTTTATAATCCGGTTGAAGAAATAAATAAAAGTTGGAGTCAAACTACCCGAGGCTTAACGGGTGCTGGTCAAGCTGTTGTTGCCATAACAGCAACAGCTCTAACGGCAGGATCAATGGGCCCAATTGGTGGAAGCTGGACGCAAGGTGCGCTTGTTGCCGGAAGTTCTGCTGCGGCTTCAACTGCGGCAGTTGCCGCAACCAACGCGGCAATGAATGCTGATGGCGATATTTTTAAACAGCTTAAAACAATTTCGAAAGATACTTGGGATACTACGACTTCACGAGAAAGTGTTAAGAATATAGTAATTGCCGCAGCCGCTGGAGGACTTGCAGTTGGTGCCGGCAATTTTGCTAACACTGGATCATTTTCGGCTCCTGCTACAAATGGTGCAAACACAATTAGTGCAAGTGCTTCATGGAGTGAAAGAGTTGGAGCAAACTTAAAAAATTCTTTCCAAGAAGTTGCGATTAACACCGTTTCTTCAACCGCCGCACAATCGGCGATTAGTGGTGAAAGTTTTGTTGATGCTCTGAAAAGTCAAGGAAAGAATATCTTGATTTATACCGCCGCAAAAGTTGGGGCGAATGAGATTGGTAGGGCTTATCACGGTTCTACTGTGGTTGATGCTAATGGTAATGTAGTAGGCCAAACCTCTTCTACAATAGGTAAACCAGAACAACTCCTTCTTCATGCTGGCCTTGGTGCAGCAACCTCCGCTTTAACAGGAAATGATGCGGCAAGCGGAGCAGTTGCTGGAGTTGCGGGAGAATTGGCCGCCGAAGGAATTAATAAAGCTGGTGCAAATATTCCAACTTCAATTCAAGCGGCAAATTTAACCGGCGCAATTTCTTCTGTTACCTACGGAGGACTAACTGGTCAGTCAGATGAGCAAATGGCTGATAATGCTTGGGAAGGAAGTAGAATTGGTCAGAATGCAGGAGAAAATAATGCGTTATATTTTAGAGATAAAAAGATCAAACATACAGACTGGATAACAACAAAAGATGTTAAAGATTTTGATCTCAATATCGGAGTGCAGGGAAATTTAACACATGTTAATGGCAGTTATGGAACCGATGGTGCCGGACTTGCTATAGATTTAAATCCAAGTATAGGGGGAAGTACTTATTTTTCAGTATCACCTAGGGGGGAAACAGTTGTTGGCTCCAACACTCTTGGGTTCAAAAATTTATTCTTTTCCGGGGGACCTCTATACACAAATAAAGGAAATGCAGGATTTACTGGCTCTCTTGGGTTGGCACTTCCTTTATATCCAGTGCCAGTGAATGCTACCGTGAATATACCATTAGATAAATTACACAATTCAAACAAATGAAAATAAATCAAAAAAACAAAAAAATCATATTTTTCATAATATCAATAATATTTTTTATAGATTTTTCTTCGTTTTTCATATCTGTATTAGCTGATCAAAAATCCCCCATAAAAGATAATGTTATTGGTATAAATGATTTTTTAATAATATTCGGATTCTTTTTATTAGCGTTGATTTACTTAACTATGCTTAACATATCAGAAAAATTCCGATATAAAATTTTTAACATCGCTTCAATTTTAATAAAAAATAAGGATAGAATGCACGAGCAACTTAATTGGAGTCTGCTAGTTGGAACAATAATTTTTACATCAATTCTTATTCTTTTATTTTGTTTCTCCGTTGTACCAGGAATATATGATTTTTTACTTGGAAAATGATCATGAAATTTTATGCAGTTTGGCAAAGTTATGCTACAAGATACTACAGTTGGCTTAATGCCACTATGGAATTACTGGAATTGCAACTCCAATAAATCGTACTAATCCACAATTTGTTGGCGGTGGAAGAACTGCTGGTGGTGCTCCAGAATTTATAATTCCAAATATGAAAATTCCTGACAATGCAATAATTAACATTATAAAATAATGAAAATCAAACTTAGTAAAGATGAAGTTTTGTTAAAAGGAGAAGACATGCTAGGGAAGCCTTTTCCTGGAGAGGTTACCAGAAGAATCGATTATTTAACAGAAAACGTATTAAAAGAAATCGCTGTAAATCATAATGAGTGGACTAGGCTTTACCTCGATGAATCTGATGGGCGTTATTGGGAATTATTTTATCCTGAATACAATGAGCATGATGTCGGCCCCCCATCACTTCGCAATATCCCCGAGGCAGAAGTAAAAGAAAAATACAAACTTACTGCATGAAAAAATCCGAGGCACTAACAATCCAGTAGCTTTTTTATTTGCAGATATTTTTGAAATGCAACGAAAAACTCTTGAATATATTGATAAATATAATCATAATACTGCCTAATATTAGGTTACGCTTATGATTTTGATAAAACTCATGAAGAGAGATTTTAAAAAACTCGTTTAACTCAATTCTTCTGCGAATGAGGAATGATTTGTTATTTAACCAATAACAACATTATGAAAAAACTGCTAACGGCATTACCCCTAATTCTGTTTCTTGCATCATGCCAAAATTCTCTTAATTCTAAAGAAGAAAATATTTCAACAAATAATCCCTCAAAAGTGATTGTTTCAAGCTACAATGGCGGAAAAGTTACCCTCAAAGACGCTAACATCGAACTCGACAAGCTTATCGCTAAAAATGAGAAACTAAAAGGCTTAACCTTCGACGGGCTTTCATCTGATAAAAAGGAGGCGATTATCAAAGAAGTTGTTTTGAAGGAAATGGCTTACAAAGAAGCCAAGAAAAGAAATTTGGATAAGGACGAAGATTATAAAACAGCGCTCAAGCTCTTTGAAACTGAGCTTTTAAAGAAAAAGCTTTTCATTAAACTTGTCGAAGATGCTAAAAAAGAAGAAAATTTGAAAAAAAACTATGACGAATTAGCAGAAAAACTTAAAGATAAAAATGATATCAGAGTCAGTTATATCGCTGTAAAAACACAAAAAGAGGCGGAGGCGCTTTATCAAATTCTTTTGAAATATCCAAACTCATTTGCATCTCAGGCTAAAAGAAAATCGCTTGATAAAGAGGTGGCCAAAAAAGGTGGCGATCTTGGATTCATCATTGAAGACGCGCTTCCCGTCGAAGTTGTTAAACAAGCCAGAACCGTTGCAAAAGGTGAAATTGCCAAGCCGATTGAAACCTCAGGCAAATGGGTAATTATTAAACTTGAAGATGAAAGGCCAGCACAAATTGCCACGTTTGAAAAATCTAAAGATGCATTGGCTCAAAATCTCGCTAAAAAAGCAATTGAAGACTTTGTCTCACAAAGCCTAGAAAAAAACCAAGATAAATATTTTGGTTAAATAATTTAACTAGAAATTTTAGTGCAAACATATATGTTTTTTGATATGCGTTTGCACATTTTTATTAACAACAATAATATAAACTAATGAAAAAAACTTTATCTTTAATTGCCGTTGCTTCGGCATTAATTTTTTCGTCTCAAGCAAATGCTAATGACGGTGTATATGTTGGCGCTGATTTATTAACTTCAAATGCTGAGTGGAAATATGGCGGCGATATTAGCTCAATTGGTTCGACTCCTCAGAAAAAAGTTGACGGAACTTCAGTTGGAGCTGGCCTATCTGTTGGTTATAAAAAATCTTTTAACAGCGTTTTTGTGGCTCCAGAAATATTTTATGATTATCTTAATTCTTCTACAAAAGATTATTATTACAACACTCCAGTCTACAAACAAGACAGCCTTGAATTGCGTTCACGTTATGGTGCCAAAGCAAATATTGGTTATAATTTTAGCGAGAAATTTTCAGCTTACGCAACTTATGGTTTAGTTTTAATTGATCACGTTGATAATTTTCCAACAGCCACGACAGTGCAAAGAAGTCAAGGTAAATGGAAAACCGCAGCAATTTATGGAATTGGCGCAGTCTTCAACATCAATGAAAACTTAGGAATTAAAGCCGAAATCAATTCTCAAAGATTTAATGTTCCTTACAGCTATGACGCAGAAACAATGAGCAAAGTCAGATTGAACGTATTGAAAACTGGCTTAGTTTACAGCTTCTAATAAAGAACAGAGGCTTGTAAACGCAGTGGGCAATGATGAATCTAAAGGGGTCGTGGCCAATGCAGGGTTGGATTTGTAATCCAGCCCTAACTTTCATGTAAAATTCAAGCCCTGTATAAGTTGAAATTTGACATGAAGATAAAGACGGGATTAAAAATCCCGCCTTGCTTCGGGTGCGTCAGTGATTTCGCTTATCAACAGCAAATTGAAAGAGAATCTCTATTTAAAGAATTCTGTCGTTTAGATAGCGTCGTCATAAGATTTAAATTCCATTTTTCGACCTATTTTTGCTTATTTTTTGTTAAAATTACTCAACAAAATATATCCTGATATTTATCGTAATTTTAACAAAAAAGCGCTAAAAATATAATCAAAAACTGAGATGTAAATCTTATGACGACGCTATCTAAGAGGTGAGGAGTTTGCGCCGACTTTCTTGAGTTTCGCGTCGCCGAAAAAGATAAAAAGACGCGTCAGAAAAAATTTAGAGGGCGGCGATAAAAAGCGCAGCAAGACTTCGAGCAAGTCGCAATAAATTAAAGGTGAGGGTGAAAATAATTAAGCTTGGCGCATCATAGTTTGATCAGTCATCAACTGGCTTATTTCGCGAACGATGGCAACCGAGGCTGGGCTTTTTTCTTGCTGCATTTTTGCCGCAAATGTCTGCAACCTTGTTTCGTCAGATAAAAAATCTCGAGTATGAATATTTTTTGGATCAAGCAATTCTTGAAAAATTGCAGGATCACGAAAAGACAAAGCAAGTTGCTGAAAAATTCCGACATTATATTGATTAAACATATCGTTGTCAGCGCAGCCCTGAATAAATAGTTTTCTAAAAACTTCATTGTCTGAATATAAAACCTGAGATAAAACAGGAAGTTGATTCGTGTCAATTTGTCCACGCTCAACAATTGAAACGATTGTGCCAACATTTTCAGGTGAAATAATTCCGCTTAGAACAATTTCAGTCAATAATGCAGATTTTTCATCTTGGTCAGGGACGCTTGAAATTGCAGATATGATTTGCGCAAGTTGTTCGACAAAACTTATTGGCCTAGTTTGTTCACTCATTTTTGTAAAAAAATATAATAATAAAAAGATGGCTAATTTTACATATAATATTTATTTTTGCAACTGTTGGTTGTTTTGGTGCGCACAATTTTTTAACAATTTCTAAGAAAGAGCGGCCCCTTCATGTCCATTGTCAAAAGCCGCCTCAGCATCACCGTGCGAGGCCGCAGTTGCCGGAGTGCCAAGTTCTTTTTCGATATTTTGCAGCGTTTCTGAGATAGCTTCTATCGATTCTATGTAATGGTCGATTTCGTTTTCATGTAGGCTTACCAATTCTTGACTCAGGCCAGCAGTTTCAATTTCCTGCGTACTGTATTTAAGTTTCTCTTCATAAATTCCTTTTGCCTCTAAAAACAATCTTTTTGACTCTATAATGTCGCGTTCAACCACTTCGCCATCATAATATAAAAAAGCGAGAGCTTTACAGCTGTAATCTTTTTTACCACCCTCGTAAGCTTTAACGCACCATTCAAAAGCTTGCTTTAAATTTTCTAGCCTATCGCCTGTTTGTTTGTTCCAGTAGGCTATAAACAGATTTTCTTGCGCGTCTGTGTTTCCGAGTTTTGCGGCTATGGTTAAGAACGGTATAAATTCTTCTGTGCGATCTTGATTTTCAAGGTGAGTGACAATATTATCAATTAAGGCGATACTTGTTTGGATATCTTTTGGTGATAAAGTATCGAGGAATTTAGTCAAGGCTTTACCAAAGAAATCGAGCACATTTTTATGTTGAGTTTGAGTAATGATGCTTGCAAATAAATCGGTACTGTTAGTCCAATTTATTGTAAATAGCAAATCGGTTATCTCAAGATTTTTCATAATCCACTTTAAAAATCTCGCTTTATCATCGATGACTTCCA
>CAMCFD010000047.1 GCA_945874115.1 Rickettsia typhi
AATTAGTTAATCAAATCAAACATTTTTTTGAGCATTATAAAGATTTAGAAAAAGGTAAATGGGTTAAAGTTAAAGGCTTTGAAGGCGCTGAAAAAGCTCGTCAGTTGATTAAAGAAGGAATGGAAAGAGTGAAATAATTTCTCTTATACGTTTATACTTTGTCATTCCCGCGAAGGCGGGGATCTTGGGATTTTGTGATTTGAGATTCCCGCCTTCGCGGGAATGACAATACATAACGTGGATGACAATACATACGGGAATGACAATACATAAGATTTCCTATTTCAAAAAAATTCCCCTAGCATTTAAAATCACTCCATATAAAATAAAACAAAAAATTTATGGATAAAATTCCCTCAGTTTCTCTTACAAATTTGATTCTTCAGGCTGATATCGTCGTTCAATCAGTTATGTTTTTATTGGTTGCGGCGTCGTTGTGGTCGTGGGCGATTATTTTTGATAAGATGATGAAGTTGAGAATTTTAAAAATTCGAACTGAAAAATTTGAAGAAAGTTTCGAAAATTTGATGCTTGAAGATGTTTATGGTTTGGCGAAAAAAAATGACAATCATCCGCTATCGCGCATATTTCTTGCGTGCATGAAAGAATGGAAGGCAAATAATGTGAAGCAAATTATCGAAAAAGCGCCCGAAAATAAATCTTCGCTCAAAGAAAGACTAAGCGCGGCGATGCAAATTGCGTCAAATAAATCTCTGCAAAAATTAGAATCTGGCTTGAGTTTCTTGGCAATCATTGGCTCTGCGGCGCCTTTCGTTGGCTTGTTTGGCACGGTTTGGGGAATTTTAAACAGCTTTCAAGGAATTGCGGTTTCTAAAAACACAAGCCTTGCGGTTGTTGCTCCGGGAATCGCCGAAGCGCTTTTGGCGACGGCCGTAGGGCTTTTTGCGGCAATTCCGGCGGTGTTTTTTTATAACGTATTTTCAAATCGAATCAACCAATTTGGCGAGCGCGCAAATAATTTTTCGATGCAATTGCTTAATGTTTTATCGCGCGAATTAGACCGCTAGTTTTTGCGGACGCGATAAATCGAGTCCCTACGAAATCATCAATAATACAGGTTTTTTATTTCAACAAAAATACAACTCCGGCGAAGAAGGTCATGGCGCCGACGATTTTCTTGAAGAAGGTTTCGCTAATTTTAAGATGAGCTTTATAGCCGAAATATATGGCGATAAAAACTGGGATAATCGTCCACCAAACACTCGCGAAGAAAGAGACGTTTACTGATTTTTGCAAAAAAAGTTGGATAAATCTGACGATGTTTAGCGACACGAAAAATGTTCCCATTGTGGTGCGAAGTTCAGATTTATTCTTGAATTCATCCTTGAGAGCGTTGACAACAAAAGGTCCGCCGATTCCGAAAAGTCCTTGAGAAACTCCGCCAACTAACAATAAAAAGCTGCGCAATAATTTGGGGAATTTTAAGTCGTCGAAAAATAATACTTTCGTTGATAAAATTATCGACAAAGCACCAAAAATTATCAGCATTGTTTTTGAGTCAAGCTTGGCGAAAAGAAAAACGCCGATCATTGTTCCTAAAAAACAAATGGGAAAACTTGAAAGAAATATTTTTTTCGCGAAAGATTTGTGGTCGGTGAAAATTATATAGCTGCTGGCGCATGTTCCGATATAAAGTCCGCAAAGAACCATATTTTTGATGTCCATAGAAAAGCCAAGAATTGAGTAGGCGATTAGTCCGCCGCCAAATCCGATGATGCTTTCGACGAAAAATCCGAGTGAAAAAGCTATTGCGATTAATAAAGGAATTGTCATAATAGAATCGTATATATTAAATAATAATATGGATTATGAATAAAATTTTTATTTTTGCTATAGTTTTATTCTTTCCGCTTGAAATTTTTGCCGCCGAAGACTCAAAAAAAGCTTCCGAGAAGGGTAATAAATCTTTGGCAGAAAAGCAAAAAACCGACTTTCTTTTGACAACAAAAGTGCGCGCTGACAGCATTTTAAACGATGAATATCAATCTAGTAATCGCAAAAACGAATTCAAAAATAATTATTTGCGTATTGACGTTCTTTCGAACGCGACATTTAAGAAAAATTGGATCGGATATTTAAATTATCGAATTCAAGAAACTCCGGTTCAAGAAAGTGAAATTGTGAGGCGAGACGCTTTGCCAAATGGCGGCGGCGACAAAACTTTCGAGAATAATTATGGCTTGTTGCGCGAGTTTTATTTTGGCTATGACGGCGATAAAATTAAAGTTTATGGCGGAAAATTTCGCCCGACTTTCGCCATGGCTTATCGCGTTGGAAGGGGAATTTGGGTTGAAGAAGTTGCGGCGAACAATTATAATCCGCTCGAGAAATTAGGCGGCGTTGTTGTTTTAAAGGCCGGAAACGAAAAAACAGTCGGAAAATATGATCTTGGATTTGGCGTTTTTACGAATGATCGCAAAAATTTAGACAAAACGCAATTTACTAATCGCGATCCAATCCTTAAGTCTGACGGGATTCCGGGTGATACGCGAAAACCAGAGTCATATTTTACATCACTTGACGTAAATTATGATTTTGGTAATAACGAAAAATTATTATATCGTTTCGCCTACATGAATTTAGCGGTTAACAGCAATTCTTTAGTTGACGAAATAGACGCTTCAAAAATAGACGATCAAAAAGGAATGGCGGCGACGATGAAATATCAATATCCGGTTTCTAAAAATTACAATTTCGATCTTTTGACCGAATATGTTGATATGAAAAATATCGATGGAAATTCTGATGTTTCTGACAAATATTTGATAGCAAATATAATAAATAATATTTATGATAACTGGAATATAACTTTGGGTTATGGTGGAAAAAGACAGCAATATTTGGGTCGAAATGGTCAGGATGAAGACATGTCAGAGATTTCTGCTGGTTATAAATTCGGCAAAAATTATTTTTTCGACAGTTTCACGATTCAAATTGGTCAAAGACATTATCGCACAAACAATAAAATTAGTGTTGATAAAGTAAATTCTCGCGGGTTAATGTTTCGATACATTAAAAGCTTTTAATGTTATAATATAACATATTTGTGTTAGAAGTTATAATTTACACTAAGCTCTAAACACTTTAAAAACAATAGTTTCAGAGATTCTCATGAAGAAACAATATGTTATATTATAACATATACAATTATTTAGAAAATAATAATGAAAAAAATATTATTTGCCGTTCCAAAGGGCAGAATTTTGCAGGAATTAAAGATTTTGTTTGATAAAATAGGACTTAAGCCAGAAAAGGATTTTTTTGATGAAAGCTCGCGTAAATTAGTTTTTGCGACGAATTTTGCAAATCTTGAAATTATAAAAGTTCGAAGTTTTGACGTTGCGACTTTTGTGAAATTTGGCGCTGCCGATGTTGGAGTTTGTGGCCTTGACGTTGTTGAAGAGTTTTCATCTAAAGAAATTTTTGCGCTTCTTAATTTAGGGATTGGAAAATGTCGCTTAGCGCTTGCGGGAAGAAAAAGTGATGCAAATATTGATTTGACGGCGCTTAGTCACGTTAGAGTCGCGACGAAATATGTGAATTTGACGAGTGAATTTTTCGCAAAAAAAGGAGTTCAGGCTGAGGTTATAAAATTGAACGGAGCCATTGAAATCGCACCAAAGCTTGGTCTTGGCAATTTTATCGTAGACTTAGTCGACAGCGGAAAAACTCTACAAGAAAATAATATGTTTGAGCTTGAAAAAATTTTAGATATAAGCTCTTATTTAATAGTTAATCGAACCTCGTTTAAAACTAAAAATCAAGAAATTAACGATTTGATAAAATTATTTGATGCTTAAAAAGCTTCTCAAAACACAATTCTGTTTTTTTATTATCACTGTTTTGCTTGCCGGCATTTTCTTGAACGTGAATAACGCCTACGCGGTTTATGAAGGCACGAGAAGCAAAGTTTCTTGGAATAAAGGCAGTGGAATGTGCAATGCGGGAGATTTTTCTTTTGATGCTTTGAAGAGTAATGTCGATGTGAATTGGGAGGTTGCAAACCCAGTTTGCGCTGCTTTTATAGCGAGTTCGGGTCTTGCCATGGTTGTGGCGGGACAAGTCACAGAATATATGTGTGTTGCTCAAAATTTCGTTGGCCTTTCTAAGGCGGCCAGTGAAAAAGCTGGAAATCCGATTCCTGATTTACCCTTTTTAAGCCCGAGTGTTGGCTATAAATTATTATATAGATCGTCAGTTCTTTGTGCGGGAAGGATTGGGGAATATGGCATTTTGCAATCGGCTACTGTTGGCGCGTGTATTCCGCCCGGAACGCCAATTTGCGTTAGTGCGATAACTCAAGCTGCTTTGGCATCAAGCGATATGAGTAGATGTTGCATTGCTTATTCTTCTTATGCAGCTTCGGTTGCAGTTTCGGTTGCGGCTCTTGCGATTATTTATGCTACGGCTAAGGGCGCGTATGAAAAAGGAAGGGTTTGTGGTCATAATTGGAACGGTTGGAAAAAGTTTGACGTAAACGGAGATCCGGTTTCTGAGGGTGAAGATGGAATTTGGCGCTCGGGGCCTTATGAAGGCTCTTATCAATATTGTCTCGAATCTATATTTGTTTATAATGATTCTGCAAATTCTAATCCGTGCGGCTTTGATAATGTTGATGGCGTTCCTTACGACGAATTAAGTTTGCGTAATAAATATTATCGCGAATATTTATATGGCGGAAGGGAATATAAAGACAATTCTTGCAGCAATCCCAAATCTTGGTCGAATGAAAAAAAGAAAGAAATGCTTGGTTATGGAGACGATGCTGCTGACTTTCCGGGAGCGAGTTCTAGCAGTGGTCAGCGTTATTATATGAAAGGGCCGGGCGCGGCCGGAAATTATGCGTGTCACAGATTTTTGGTGTCAAGTAATCCTAAGTTTGACGTTGAGGCGAGCAAAGCTTATGATTGCTGTAAAGAAAGAAGTCAAACCACAATTTGCATTGAAAATGCGCCTTTGACAGATAATAGTTATGAGCATAAATTTTGTAAATTCGGCAGCAAATGTTCAGTAAAAGCCATAACTTTCGACATATTTTATGCGAAAAGTAAAAGTGATTATTTGTGCGCAAAAACTTATTCGGTGTGTCCATATAACCATAATTTAGGAGGTGGGTCGGAATATACAAAATATGAAGAAAATGCCGATGGTCAGCCGACATATCGCGCGGAGAATTTCTGTCAAGTGATGAAACATTGCGCCAAAGTGCCAATTACGCCATATGTTAGAATGACCAATTTAAAAGGTGCGTTCATTTCTTCGGCTTGTAAAGATTTAAGGGGCGACAGTCAAAATGTTTATAGTTTTGAGTCTGAACTTTTGCCAACTGGAAATGCTCGCGGCTTTTCGGCGCCAATTGCGCAGTGCTTCAAAGAAACGGTGCAGAATTTGCTTTTGAATAGGGCGGGAGACACGAAATGTCGCAATCCCGACGAAATGCCTAATCATGAAGGAAATTGCGAGAGTGGATATTTCTACGCGAAAGGGCAAGATCTAGTTACAAAATCGCCTTTTGCTGATATTCAAGATAAATTGCGCTGGATAATAAAAATGGCGTTGACGCTTTCAATTGCATTTTTTGGAGCGATGGTTTTGCTTGGAATGCAGCCAATTGCGAAGAAACAAATTCTTGGTTATATCATAAAAATTTCTCTATTAATGTATTTTGCGCTCGGCAATGCGTGGCAATTTGGCTTAATTGACGGCGTTCTTGAAACTTCGTCGACTCTTGGCTCGATCATGATGAGAATTGATGATGATAAGCCCGAAAATATGAGAGACGGCTGTTCTTTTCCGCGATATAATCATAAGTTATTGCCTTCAGATCCGGCTAGATATGATAATCCGAAATATCCGGAAGGCCTTGAATATCTTCAAATTTGGGACGTTCTAGATTGTAAATTAATGCGCGCACTTGGCTACGGGCCCGACGTTTCTGTGCCGAATTTAGTGATATCGATTTTTGCTGGATTTCTCACGGGCGGCCTCGGAATCTTATTCGTTGTTGCTACATTTTTCTTCGCGTTTTTCTTCTTGTCGCTGATTTTGCGGGCACTTCACATTTTCTTGTTGTCGACGGTTGCGATTGTGATTTTGATTTACGTTTCGCCAATTGTATTTACCTGCATATTATTTCAAAAAACGAAATCGATTTTTGACAATTGGCTAAAACAGCTTATCGGCCTTGTTTTACAGCCCGTTATTTTATTTGCATATCTTGGAATATTCATCTCAATATTTGAATATGTCATCATCGGAAACGTAGAATATCGCGGTGATGGATTGAAGGTTCCAAAAGAAATTGTCTGTAGTGGCGAAGCTAAAGATAAAAGTATTTATTGTATTTTCAGAATCGCCAACTTCAAAACTTTCAGTGGTCTTGAACCAATTGGGTTGAGTGTTCCCATCTTAACTTCTATGAATAAAGAGAAGCTTAACACTATTATTAAAGCGGGAATATTGATGTTTATATTCTCGAATTTTATGGATCAAGTTTCAACCCTTGCGGCCAAGCTTGTTGGTGGATCGAAACTTAAATCGAGCACGCCGGGCATGGTTGACATGGGTAAAGAGGCGTTTGAAAAAGCCAACGGTGTTCGTAAACGTGGCACGAGACTTGCTAAAAAAGCGATTAAAAGTACGGCCAGAACAGGGTTTAATATTGGCAAAACTGTCACTGCGCTCGCTCTTAACAAGGGCAAGTCGGTCGCAAAAGATGCTCCAGCCTCGGGTCAAGCGGTTGACGCCGCCGAGAGTGCTCCGCGAGAAGTTTCTCAGGTCGAAGGAAGAACTTCTGCGGCGACAAATGCTGCGGCCTCGAAAAAAGAAGATGAAAGTGAAGCTTAAGATTGGGCTGGCGTAGTTTGTTTGTTGTGGAAGGATTTTTGTTTGACTGATGCTATTTTAGCGGTTTCTTCGAATCAACAATTCTGATGGAATTTTTGTAATGTCGGCACTGAAGCAAGGCGGAATTTAGTATTTTTGAGTAAAAATTGCGACAAAAAATATAAGATTTATAAAGCGACGCATCGTTATTCTTCGAGCAAATTTTTACCAAAAAAACGAGCTTTATTATTGGTGGGAGTTGGCATGGCATCGTCTCGCGCAAGGAAAGATATTTTGGTGACTTTTTCGTGTAAAAGCCATCGCTTTATGTTCAAGGCTTTAGCGACAGAATAATTTGCGTCAAATAAAGCAATTAAATCTTCAACACAAAATTATAAACCTCGATTGTTTTTTGATACATCTTCTGATTCGAGAAGTTTTCTTCAACGTGAATTCTTGCATTTTCGCGAATTTTATCTGACTCGCTAATTGGCATTGTTAAAGCCTTGTCGATAATTTCGGCCATCATGTCGGTATTTTCATTCTCAGTTAAAAATCCGGTTTTTTTGTCGATTATTGTTTCAAGCGAACCGCCAATATTTGTGGCGATAATTATTTTTTTCATTGCTTGCGCTTCGATCGCAATGCGACCAAAAGCTTCTGGCTTAACGCTTGCCGAAATCACTAAATTAGCGAGCTCGTACGCAACAGGCATTTCTTTGCAAGTTCCGACAAATTTTATTTGTTGCGATAAATTTTGAGCAATGATTTTTTCTTGAAGTTTTTTGCGAAATTTTTTGTGACCGTGATCAGATCCAACGAAAATGCAGACGAAATCGCTTTTTACTTTTTTCAAAGATTCAATTAAAAATTCGTGGCCTTTCCAAGCTGTTATTCTTGCTGGAAATAAAATTATCTTTTTATCTTCGGGCAATCCCCATTTTTTGGCTAAATCGATGGTGCGCCCAATGAAAATTGAGCTTGGATTGAAATATTTCAAGTCAACTCCGCGCGTTATAACTGTGGTTTTTTGAGTCAAATCTTGCTTAGAATGTTTTTGATAATTTTCAATTATATAATTTTTGATAAATTCTGAAACGGCAATAATTGCGTCAGATTTTAACATTATCGAATTATAAAATCTTTTTGGTGCGAAGTTTTTGCATTTTAACAATCCTAAAGAATAATTTCCATGAACAGTTGTGACAATTTTTGTATTCGTTGTTTTGCAAGCGAAATAAGCGCTGATCATTGGTGCGCGAGATCTTACATGAATTAAGTCAATGTGAAATTCATTAATCAACTTTCTGATTTTTTTGATATTGCGATAAATTTTGAAAGGATTTTTTGTTTTTACGTCAAGAGTAATGTGCTTGATTCCGGCTTCTTTCAGCAAATAAGTCATTGTTCCGCCGTTTGAAATGACGATTGATTCAAATCCGCGATTTTTGACTTCTTTGGCAATATCAACAACGCCTCTTTCAACGCCGCCACTTTCTAGTGATGGCAAGATTTGAGCGATAACTTTTTTTTGAGAGCAATTCATAATTATTTATAAAATTCATCGATAATGATTGTGTCGTTGCGACCAGCTCCATTTGAAAGAATGGCAACTTTTACGTCGCATAATTCTTCAATTTTTCTAACATATTTTTGTGCATTGACAGGAAGTTCGTCAAAAGTTTTTTTATCTGAGGTTTTTGCCATCCAACCTTCAAATTCTTGGTAAATCGGTGTAATTTTTTGCCATAAATGTCGAGATTGCGGAAGATATTCGTAGGTTTTTCCATCAATTTCATAAGCGACGCAAAGCTTGATTTTCTTAACAAAATCAAGAACATCAAGCTTGGTGAGGGCAATTTCTTTTGCGCCAGAAAGCTTGATTGAATGGCGAACCAATGCGGCATCAAACCAGCCACAGCGGCGGTTTCTTCCGGTTACTGTGCCGATTTCTCCGCCTTGAACTCGCAAAAATTCGCCATTTTCATCGTTTAATTCAGTGGGGAAGGGGCCAGAGCCAACGCGTGTTGTGTAAGCTTTTAAAATTCCCAAAGTTTTGTTGATTGAGTCAGATCCAAGACAGCTTCCAAGGCCGATTTGCGCAGCGATTGTGTTTGAAGATGTGACGAACGGATATGTTCCAAAGTTAACGTCAAGAAGTGCACCTTGAGCGCCTTCAAACATAACTTTCTTGCAAGAAGAAAGTAGTTTTAAAATTTCGTAAGATGGTTTTGTAAAATGAGAAATTTTTGCTTTAATTGTGTTGAGTTCGTCAATTAAAGTTTGGGCTAAGACTTCGTTAACACCAAGGCTTTTGCGTAATAAATTGTGATGGAATAATGAATTTTCTACGGCTTCGCTAAGAACTTTTTCGTCGAATAAGTCGCAGATTCTAATCGCGCGTCTTCCGGCTTTGTCTTCATAAGCGGGGCCAATTCCACGGCCGGTTGTGCCGATTTTCTTTTCGCCTTTTTGTTCTTCTAAAAGTTGATCAAGTTCGCGATGAATTGATAAAATTAAGCAGCAATTATCAGCAATAATTAATTTTTCGGGCGAGATTTTTATTCCTTCTTTTTCGATTCTTTCTATTTCAGAAAAAAGTGCTTGCGGGTCAACAACTACGCCACTTCCGATGATTGAAAGCTTGTTGCGAACGACGCCAGATGGCAATAAACTCAGCTTATAAACTTTGTCGCCGACTTTTATTGTGTGTCCGGCGTTGTGTCCACCTTGAAAGCGCACAACTGCATCAAATTTGTCGGATAAAAAATCGACAATTTTACCTTTTCCTTCGTCGCCCCATTGAAGGCCGATTATTGCTACGTTGTTCATTTTTTTTCACCAAAAGTTTTTATAGTTGTCTTTTTCGTTGTAAAATATTTGTTGCAATAAGGGCAAGTTATCGAATCTTTATCACCCATATTAAGATAAACTGTTGGGTGGCCAGAAGCGCTGTTGTGAAGATCGCGCAGCCCGTCGCACGAAACTTTTTTTGAATTAACATGTAATATTTCAACAAGACCTTGAGTTGCCATATTTTCTCTCTTAAATTTTTTAAAAAGCAAAACGCTGCTGATTATATAATGTAAGAATCATTTTTTCAAGGGTTTTCGACTTTGTCAGGTCGCGCTAGAGTGAATTGATGACAATTGTTGTCAAAGGCGCTTCGTGATTGATTTTAAGGTTTGTTGAAATTGGTTAAGCTATAAAATAATTGAGTTTGGCGAATTTGGGTTTTGATGTTAAATTTAATTTAGTTAAAAAAATATTGTTTTTTAGCAAATTTATGAATATGATTAAGTGAAATTTAATAAAAATATTCTTATGAAAAATTTCCTCAAAATATTATTTTCGGCTGTTTTATTTGTGAAATTGGCAAGCGCTCAAACTGGCCAATGGCAAGACTCGGCGGTTAATATTGATGCTGGGCAATTAAGAATAATCTCGAGTTTTTATCATGATGACAATGGTGAAAAAAAGTTGATTATGGGGCTGCATTTTAAGATGAAAAGTGGCTGGAAAATATATGGACAAGGTTCTGAGGGCGTAGGAATGGTGCCTTCTGTTACTTTCTTTGATTCAAAGAATTATAAAGATCACAAAATTATATGGCCAACCCCAATAAAACAAGAGGAAAAAATTGGGGAAACTGTTTTGAAATATACGATTTATAAAGATGAAGTTATTTTGCCAATTGAAATAAATCTGGAAGATAATTTGAAAGAATCTGAGCTAAATTTTCGCCTAAATTATAGTTTGTGCAGCGATGTATGTGTTCCGGCGACTTCGGATTTTAATATTAAAGTTGAGAATAATATCGATGAAAATATTTTGGATTCGATTCAAATATTTTTGCCAAGTAAGCAATTGAACGCAATGAATCCAAAATTAGTTGGTGAAAATAAATTAATAAACGATATTCAAGAGACAAAAAATATTGATTTGCAAGAGCGTGAAATGTCTTCAATTACGCTGATTGCCGGCTTTATGTTTGCATTTATTGGTGGCTTAATTTTAAATATAATGCCCTGTGTTTTGCCGGTTCTTGGTGTAAAATTAATCTCGATTGTAAGTCATCGCGATACTGAAATTTCGCGAATTAGAATGGCATTTTTTGCCACGATTTTAGGGATTTTTTCTTGCTTCATTTTATTTGCTTTAACCTCGGTTTTATTGGCTAAAACCGGTCATGTTTTTAATTGGGGGCTGCAATTTCAAAATCCATATTTCCTGATTTTTTTGGTGACGGTTTTGGTGTTTTTTTGTGCGAATATGCTTGGTTTTTTTGAAATAAATTTTAGCAATTTTGTTGCTAATTTTTTCAACAAAAAAATTGAAGATAATTATCGCGAAAAAAATATTTTTATTCCGAATTTTCTTTCAGGAATTTTGGCGGTTTTAATCGCGACACCTTGCTCTGCGCCGTTTCTTGGTGCGGCAATTTCTTTTTCAATTACACAAACTTCGCTGATTATTTTCTTCATTTTTCTTGCGATGGCATTTGGTTTTGCGTTGCCATATTTTATTTTAATTTTTTGGCCAAAAGCAATTTATCTTTTGCCAAAATCAGGAAAATGGACTTATAAAGTTAAGAATATAATGGCCGGTTTTTTAGTGGCAACGATAATTTGGCTTGTCTATGTTTTGTCGGGAAATCTCGGTTTTCAATTGGCAATTATTATTGCGATAATTTCTGTTTTAATTTTGATTTGTTTCAAGATGAAATATAAATTCTTCCAGTTTTTGTCGATTTTTACGTTGACAATTCTTATTTTTTCTATTCCGGCAAGATTTAAAGAGCGTGAAATAGCGATAATTCACAGGAGTGACCGCGTTTGGCAAGAGTTCGATGTGTCTAAAATCAATGATTATGTCAATGAGGGAAAGGTTGTCGTGGTTGATGTGACGGCAGATTGGTGCTTGACTTGTAAGTTCAATAAATATAGAGTATTACGCGACGAAAGCGTTGTTGCAAGGCTTAACGGCGATGATATTATCGCGATGCGCGCCGATATTACGAAGCCAGACCAGTCGGTGATGGATTTCGTCAACAGTCACAATCGTTATGCGATTCCGTTTAATGCGGTTTTTGGGCCAAACGCCACTGGTGGCTTGCTTGCAAACGAGCTTTTAAACAAAGAGGAATTATTAAAATTAATCGATCAAGCTTCTAAAAAATGACAGAATTAACAAAATTAACTATAAAAAATGCTCTAAAAGGGCTTAAAAATAAGGATTTTAGTGCAGTT
>CAMCFD010000048.1 GCA_945874115.1 Rickettsia typhi
CACGGAAAAGGCTTGGGTGATCGCTTCTTGAAACACATTGAAAGATGTGGAGTTTTGCTTCATTTAATTGACGGAAGCGCTGAGGATATCGTCGAAAATTATCAAATTATTCGCGAAGAATTAGAGACCTACAACACCGATTTGTGCGAGAAATTTGAAGTTATCGCCATTAATAAATGCGATATTTTGACGAAAGAAGAAATTAAAGAAAAAGTTAGCGCGCTTAAAAAATATCTGAAAAAAACGGGACAAAAAAATAATAAGATTTTTACAATATCAGCGGCGACAAATGACGGGCTTAAAGAAATATTGCGCGAATTATACGCAAAAATTGCTCAACATCGCAGTAAAGAAAACGAAGATTTAGAAAATGTGGCGATAAACTAGATAGGCTGCGCTTGTTGCCTAATTCAATCTCATATTTTTATTCTAAAATTAAAAAATGATGAAAAAAAATTCGGTTTTAATCACGGGCTCTGCAAAAAGAATTGGGCGCGAAACCTCTTTAAATATGGCGTCGCAAGGTTTTGATATTGCCATTTCTTATAATAATTCGCAAATTGAAGCGAAAAATTTATCGCAAGAAATTCAAGAAAAATATAATGTTAAATGCGATATTTTTAAAGCTGATTTAACAAAAAAAGATGATGCGAAAAATTTAATGAAACAAGTTTTAGAACAATTTCCTGATTTAAATTTATTGATCAACAACGCTTCAATTTTTAACAAATCGAAATTTCTTGATGAGGGTTTAGAGCTTGAAAATAATATGGCGGTTCATTTTCATTCTCCACTGATTTTGTCGAAAGAATTTGCAAAAAATGTTAGGACTCGAGGAATAAAAAATGCGCAAATAATTAATTTTGTCGATAAAAATATTGCGAGATTTGACACAAATTATTTTTATTATTTGTTAAGCAAAAAACTTTTGGCTGAATTTACTAAAATGTTATCGCTTGAATTAGCGCCAGAAATAAGGGTTAACGCGATTGCGCCCGGATTTATTTTAAACAGCATAGACGAAGAAAATCCGAGCGAAGAAACAAAAAAATTGATCGCGAAAATTCCGCTTCAACAAAAAGGTGATGTTGAAAATATTTTACAGGCGATAAATTTCTTGATAAAAAATGATTTTGTTTCGGGACAAATTTTGTTCATCGATGGCGCTGCAAGCCTTAATCACGCGGGATAATTATGAAAAATAAAATAAACGGAAAACTAGCAATTTTTGCGGGACGAGGTCAGTTGCCGAAAATTTTGATCGAAAATTGTCAGAAAAATAATATCGATTTTCAATTATTTTTGCTTGCAAGCGAAGAATATGAAATTGACTATTCTGAATTTAATCCGATTGCTTTAAAATATGGCGAAGTTGATAAATTTTTAAGCGAAATTCATGCGCGAAAAATTGGGAATTTAATTTTTATTGGCGCCGTAAATAAACCAAATTTCAAATCGATAAAAGTTGATAAAAAAGGTGCGATTTTGGTTACAAAAATTGTCGCAAGTAAAATTTTAGGAGATGACGCAGTTCTTAGAGCTGTAGTGAATTTCTTCGAAAAAGAGGGTTTAAAAATTCTGCGAATTGATGATTTGCTTGATGATGTTGTTGCAAAAAAATCGGTTTTGACTAACTTAAAACCAGATGATGAAGATCTTGAAAATATCACTCTTGCGAAAAAAGCGATTCAAGCATTTTCAGACTTTGACGTTGGTCAGAGCGTTATCGTCGCCCAAAAACAAATTATCGCAGTCGAAGCGCTTGAAGGAACCGACGAGATGATAAAAAGATGCGCCAAACTTAAAGTTGAATATAAGGAAAGCGCTATTTTGGTAAAAATGAAAAAATCGCGCCAATCTGCGAAAGCCGATTTGCCAGTGATTGGAGTTAACACAATCCAAAATTGTCACGAAAATGGCGTAAAAGGAATTGCAATTCAAGCCGGAACGACCTTGATAATCAACAAAAAAGATGTTATTGACTTGGCCAATAAATTAGAAATTTTTCTGGTGGTAATATAATGATTTATTGGATCCCCGCTTTCGCGAGGATGACAAAAAGAAGTGCAATAAGCATGAGAGACGTAGATGCGAGAATATAAAATCATCAATAAAATAATTTTAAATGACGGCAAAAATTTTTGAATATAGCGAGATTATAGAAAAATTTCCGAGCGAAGTTAGAGAGATTTTTTCGGTTTTCAATTCTAGAAAGCCCGATTCTGTTAGACTTGTCGGTGGCTGTGTTCGCGATTTATTGCTTGAAAAAAACATGAAAGATTTTGATTTTGCGACAAAATTTTTGCCAGATGACACTATACAAATTCTCGAAGAAAATAATATCAAAGCGATTCCGACCGGCGTAAAATATGGCACAATCACGGCGGTGATTAATCACAAACATTTCGAAATAACCACGCTTAGAAAAGATGTCGAAAATGATGGACGCCACCCAAAAACTGAATTTGTCGATGATTATTTTTTTGACGCCAAAAGACGAGATTTTACGATAAACGCACTTTATCTTGATGAAAGCGGAAAAATTTACGATTATTTTGACGGAATTTCTGATTTAAAAGGGGAAAAAGTAAAATTTATTGGCGATGAAAATTTACGCATTCAAGAAGATTTTTTGAGAATATTGCGCTTTTTTCGTTTTTCAATATTTTACGCCAAAACCCTTGATGTTAAAGGGCTTGAAGCTTGCGTAAAAAATAAAAAAGGCCTCGAGATTTTATCAGCTGAAAGAATTTATAGCGAATTTTTCAAATTTTTCGAAACTTCAAATAACGAAAAGCTGCTCAATATTTTAGAAATTATTGAAAAAAATCAAATTAGATCGGAAATTTTCTCAGCAAAATTTCAAACTAAAAACCTAGAGAAATTATTAGAATTCGAGAAAAAAATAAATGAAAAATTCGCTGCGACTTTAAAATTTGCGAGCCTCGTTTTTTCAAAAGAAGTTGATTTGCGTGAACTATTTATTAAATTAAGTTTTTCAAATGCCGATAAAAAATATTTTAATTTTTTGTTTGAAAAGTTTTTGAATATTTCAAGAAGCCTAGAAAATCAAGACTTAAAAGAGTTGTTATGTTTTGAAAGAAAAGATTTTGTACGCGATTTTTATATTTTACAAAATTCGCAAAATGAAAATCATAACTTCGAAATAATCGCAAAAAATTTGAATTTTATCGACAATTTTATATTGCCTGAATTTCCGCTAAATGGCGATGATTTATTAAAACTTGGCCTTTCGGGAGCCGCAATTGGCGAGACTTTATTAACCGCCAAGAAAATTTGGATAAAAAGTGATTTTGCTTTAAACAAAGAAGAATTGTTGCAAAAAATTTTAATTTAACGATCACATTTTTTTAAATCATCGTCACTAAACATTTCAGTTTTATTCATACAAAATATTCCATTATTGCTAATCAAAGCCAAGAATGGCAAGGCTCCCGAATTATTACCAAATTTTCTTAAAAATATTTTCGGATTTTTTGGCGCCTGCAAAAAAACTATTTTTTCATTTAACTCAAAATTAATAATTTGGTTTTTGCGCACTTTTTCATCAATTAAATTTATCACCACAATATTAACATTGTAAAATTTATCGATATTTTCATTGATGTAATTTATTTTTTTTACACAAGGTAAGCAATCGATGTCGAAAAAAATTATAATTGTTTTGAGGCCTTCAAATTCTTGGCTTGAAACGAATCTTGAACCGTCGATTTTTGCAAGAGAAAAATCAATTTTTTCACCAGCTTCAAATGCAAATGAATTAAAGTTTAGAAAAAATACCATTAAAAAAACCAAAATAATTCGCATTTTTTTAAAAATAAATTAATAGCTCAATTTTAATCCGGCATAAACATGGCGCCCTTGATTTGGCCCCCAAATTTGCGTAACATCGATGCCGCCAGCGCTGTCAAGCCACAATTGACTGTCGTGATCAATTTGCA
Source organism: Rickettsia typhi (assembly GCA_945874115.1). Lineage (GTDB taxonomy): Bacteria > Pseudomonadota > Alphaproteobacteria > Rickettsiales > UBA1997 > CAMCFD01. Next base: position 3,963 of record CAMCFD010000048.1, read on the forward strand.
AATAGTCAAATAAATTTGTGACACCGAAATAAAGACCAACATTTTTCACAACTTTTACTTCTCCGCCAGCGTCAACAGTGAAAAAACTAGGGCTTTTATTAATCTTTTGCGACCCGTCTAAATTATAGCGCTGATTTTCTCCATAATTATAAAATTTCTTCAAGTTATGGTTTCCTGTCCAGTTAATTTTGGTGAATAAATCAATATTTTTTCTTTCATAATCAAGGCCAAAATAAGCTTTCTGATCAGGACGAGAATATGCCAAAGCTCCTGAATCAAAGCGATAGAAGAATCTTTCATAACCAAAATTTGAAGTTAGCGACGAAGTTATTTTATAAGACAAACTTAAATCATAACCTTGAACAGTGACAGGATTTTTTGATGAAGAAAAAAGCGTAACACTTTCGCCGTCTATTTGTGCGTCGGCGTTAATGCTAGCGAAATTTTTAATTTTGTTATAATTATATGACAAAGTCGCGTCAAGTTTGTCAGTCGCATAATTCAAGCTGTAACTTGCGTTTTCAGATTTCTCAACTTCATTAATTTGGCGCACAATTTTCGTAGTATCAAGAATTCCGTGCTCTTGTTCAAAAAATGAAGTAGGCGCGCGATATCCGGTTCCGAGTGAAGCGCGACTTGTGAATTCGTCATTATGATGATATAAAGCATTTGCACGTGGCACAAAAATATTGCCAAAAACATTGTGATTATCAAGCCTTGTTGACAAATTTGTTTCAAGTTTTTGTTCAAAAAACTGATTATAAAGTTGCACAAAAACTCCATGAGTGACATATTTATAATTGTCAATTCCATCACTTTTTTGTCCATCGCCATTTTCACTGAAGCTTTTTAAATCTTCATAACGAAAGTCTGAGCCGATTGTCAGCGAGCTTTTTGCGCTTAAATCAATTTCATCATTTAACATTGCATAATATTGATTTTGTCGCGCTTTATACAAAGTTTTTTCATAAAAAGAATCTTGCTTGTGATTTGCATATCCGCCAGCGATTTTTATTTTTCCATAATCAGTATTTTTTACGCCCGAATTAATTAATTGTACGCGATCGGTTTTAATTTGCTCAGCAAAGCCCGATAAACCTTCGTCATAGGCGACAAAACCAGATCCATCTGGCGCGTTAAAGCCATTTGCAAATTGCGATCCTTTGTGAATTTTTCGAAAATCAAAAGGATTTCCACTTGAATCTGTTTTTAAAACAGACAAATTTTCGCCAAGCGAGCCTCCAAGCCTGTCCTCATTCACAAGATCGACCCTACCCTTAATTTTAAAGCCCGCAACGTCGTCTAAAAAATAACCGGCGCCAAATAAATTTCTTTCAAAGCCAGAAAATTGTGCAATTCCAACACCAGAATTATCAACTTTATCGTGTTGCTGATTCGAAAATGAAAAGGTCGCCGCGCTTTTTTCAAAAGGAACCGCCAAATAAATCGAGCTGTTTTTTGCATGATTATTATCGCGATTTCCATTATAAAAAGATAAATCACCCTTGACTTCAAGCTCGGTTTTAACCGGCCTTTTCGTTACAATATTTACAGAACCGGCGAGCGCCTCAGGTGCGATCAGACTTGCCGCAGCGCCTCGAGAAATTTCAATTGACTCAACGCCCCTAACATTAATACTGTCAATTCCGTAAGCGTTTGAAACTGAAGAAAAAATCGGAATTCCATCAATCATTAAAGTTGTAAAACGCCCCGGCATGTTATTTAAATTAATGTTTCGAGAATTACAAACCGAACATTCTAATTGCACCGAAACACCGACGCGATTGTCAACCGCCTGATTCAAATTTTGCGCGTTACTTTTTTCAATTTCTCTGGCGCCAATAATTTCTGTTTTTACAATATCATTTTTAATATTGGAAAAATTCTTGGATTTATTTTTTCCATAAACCGTAATATTTTTCATTTCTTCAGCGCTTGCAAAGGAAATTTGATTTACAAGAATCAAGGAAAATAAAATTGCCGCAAAATATATTTTATTCATAAATCTTTAATAATTTCGAGTTAATTAGCGTTATATTATAACATATTTTCTTATAGAATATTCTTGTAATTGCTTTATTATCAAAGATTCTGATAGTTTTTAATAAATGCTGATAATAAATATAAATGTTATAATATAACATATGTTATATTATAACATTTTAATAGTAAAGTAGAAATATTAAAAATTTCTTGAAATGGGTTTTTCGATTATGATTTGATAGCAATATCTTTGAAAACTAAGTAAGTTTGAAAGTTATGGGAATAATAATTGATGAGGTAACGGCTTGACCGAATTTTTTCGCAGGAACAAATTGCCATTTTTTAATTGCCTCAACTGCGGCTAAATCAAGCATTTTAAAGCTGCTTGATTTGGCGATTTTTATTTCTTTTGCAAGGCCATTTTCGCCAACTGTCACTTGCAACAAAACCTGACCTTCTTCGCCGCGTCTTTTTGCAAGCTCGGGATATTTCGGGTAAGAATTGTTTAAAAATGGAGCTTCAAAAACTGCTTCACTGAAAGATTCTTCTTTTTTTGCACCAACGCCATCACGTTGTTCATGATTTATTTTTTGCGAATTTCTAGCTTTGTTTTCAGAGCCGTGAAGCAAGTTGAAATTAATAGGATTGTGATTGTGAGAACTTAAATTTGCGAAAGATTTTAAATTTATAAAAATTATCGCAAACAACGCAAAATGAAGAGCGGCAGACAGAAATAGAGATTTGTTTATTTTAGCAATGATATTTTTTATAGCCATCATGTTAGATGTTTTAAAAACATTATATTCTCATAATGTTATATTATAACACTATGCTTAAAATATCAAGGAAAAATATTGTTGCATTATTTTTGATAATCGTTATCATTTTTATTAATATCAACAAATTATTCAAATTTATGAAAATAAAATCATTATTCTTGGCTTCATTTTTAAGCTTGTTTTCAATGTCTGGTGCCTACTCTGCGAACGAGTGTGATATTGTTATTAAAAATAGAAAATTTGCTGACGGAAATTTGAAAATGACAAAAACTCAAGATTGCCAATTTGAACTAAAATCTGGCGAAAAAATTAGATTGAATATTTGCAATCAAGATAATTCTGTTGCTGAATTTGAAAGCCATGATTTGCATATTGAGAAAATTTTATCCGCGAATAAATCGACCGTAATAACAATTAAGCCTTTAAAAACCGGACAAATTTATAATTTCGTCGAAGAATTTGGTGGCGCAAAATGTTCGTTTAAGGCTATATAATAAATCTTCTTGCCAATAATTAACTTTTATACCTTGGTGGTATAATTCGATTTTTGATTGAATCGCCGCCCTGCTCTTTTTTTTAGAGTTGCGGCGGTTTGTGTGAAAAAATATCCGCAAAAAACTAATCTTTAATATCCGGCGCTGATTTCAAAATAAACGAGTTTATTTTCTTTTTCTGGCGAAGTTATGAGTTTTGAGTGGTTAACCGCCCAAGAATAAGTTAGTGAAGCGTTGAAATATCTGCTGTTGAAAATGGTTTTGACTCCCGCGCCCGAAAGCCTTCCGCTTGATCCGTTATATTTATTTCTGACATGGCCATAATCGTAAAAAGGTTCGAGTGAGAACTTGTCTAAATAGACGAGATTTTTGTTGGTGCTTTTGAAGAGCGAGCCGATGTTGAAATTGGCTTTGTTGCGCGCGTAATATCCCGAATCGCCCGTGATATAATTTTCGCGAAATCCCTGAACCGAATAATAGCCGCCGACCGAGAATTGTTCTGAACCGAAAAGCGTGTCTTTCGAATGTTGACTGTCTATTTCGGTTGAAAGCAAAACCGGAAATTCGAGTTTTGGAATGACGACTTGTTTTGAAAGCGATCCATAAAGTTTGAAGATTTCGAATTGCGCTTTTGGAATATCTGAAATTGAATCGCTTTCGTCTTGCTTGGCGTTTAAAATCTTCAAACCCCTTGAATAGCTTGGCTTTAGATAAATATTGGCGCCATTTTTGAAATAATTTGAAACTAAAAAACCGACGGTTCCAATTGTCAATCTTCTTTCGCTGACTTCGATTTTTTGCTTGTTTAAATAGCTGGCTGACGATTTTGAAGTGAGCGATAAATTGTTCGAAATTCTCAGATTTCCTTTGTTCAATAAAACTCGGCCAAAAGTTATGTTGTTGCGCTGTGAATAGCCGCTTAGCCTGATTGGCGCGACAACTCCTTCGCTGTGCCCGAGAAATTCGCTTCGTGAAAAATCGTAAGAAATTGTGTTATAGCCAAGCGGGATTGAGATTGAACTGCTGAGCGATTTTATATCTTTTTTCTGACTGTCGTCATTTAAATTTGTCGAATAATTAAGATTTATGTTGTCATTTAGAAAAAGCAAATTGTCTAAACTTCCAGAAAAATTGGTTCTTTTTATTCCCGTGAATTCATTGCCCAAATTGTCATAGCCAATTGTTGCGCGCGCCGGAAATTTTTTTTCGTTCACAACATAAACTTTCGCTTCGCCCTCATTTTCGCTTGGCTCGATCTTGATTGTGGCATTATTTGAAGGAAGGCGGTTGATTTGATAAATTCCTTGGTTGATGTCTTCAATTTGCAAAACATTGCCTTCATTGATTCCAAACGCGGTGAATTCTTGCATTTTGTCGCCAAAACTATTGTTGTCGATTATTATTTCATCGATTTTTCCCTCAAGAACGTTTAATTCTATGACACCACTTTGAATATTTTGCTTGGGAACACTGACTCGCGCGGCGACATAACCTTTTTCGTTATAATAAGATTGAATTTTGGTGATTAATTCGGAGAGGATTTTTGCTTCGAAACATTTTGCGAGAAATGGCGAAGTTAATTTTTTTTGTTGCCTTTTCGAAATTGATTCGGCGTTGTTAAGTTTTATTTCTTTAATAGCAAAACAAGTTGATATTGTCGCCGAAACCTCAGGCTGTTGCTTTTTCAGCCTTCCCTCTTTTTGTTTTCGGGCGCGCTCTTTTTCGATAGCATCTTGTTCTTTATATCTTTTTTGCTCTTCGATTTCGTTTTGCTGTTGGCGCGTGATCCAATCTTGTTGGTTGATTAGGTCTTGAACTTGCTGGGCGCGAGCGTGATTCGTGGTGTTTGCGAGAGTTATAATTGTGATTGCCAATATTGCTGCGAATTTTTTTAGCGCAAAATATCTTGCAAAATGTAGTTTGGGGTTTGGTTTTCTTGGCATTTTTGGTTTAATTTATGTGTTTTTGCCGTGATTTTGCCATATTTTTGTCATATTGTCAAGATGGTTTTGACGATTTTGCGAGGTTTTGGCTGGGTTTTGTACTATTTCCCGCTAATATTTAGCCTTTTAGGCAAAATAATTTTCGTGGATAAAATTTTAAATAAATCTCGATAAAAAAAATTATCGCATCCACAACTGAAGTGCATTGTAGCAAAACAGTACATCCGTGAAAATTTGCGACAATAAAAATAGCCTTTAAATTTGAAGGAATTAATCTTTATTGATTATTATTAAAATTATTTTTTTATGGCAAAAGGCTATTCAAAAACTTCTTCTTCTGCTGCTGCAGAAGCTCCCTTGGCTAAAGCGCAAAGAGTTGAGGAGTATTTTTTTGATGATGTTTTTACTAGAAAAAATGAGGATGTTTTTGACAAATATAAAGGTGTGCCATACTTTTACTTCCAAGATGATGGAATTGTAAGACCTCACACAAATTATTTTCTAGTGCCTCAAGTGACCCCTGGGCAAGAAACAGTCAGGGATAAAAAATTCAATAAAAAATTCGCCAGTTTTAACGCAGAAATTGCTGCGATTATTGCACAACATAATCCCAGGGCGAGAGCGGCGGCTGTTGGCTTGTCTAGCGCGGCTGCGTTTGAAGTTGGGGCAGCGGCGCACGCGCCCGCAGAAGAAGCTGAAGCCGGTGCAGCTGCTGGTGCGCGAGCGGTTTTCGCTGGGGCGGCAGCAGCAGCGCAAGACCAAGTTGGCGAAGGTGCTCAACAAGCTTTAGAACAACGACAAGCTCAAGACGACGCTGCGACAGTCCAGACTGTCACCGATTTAATTTTCACCTCATTGATGACAAAAATTTCCGAATTGTTTGGCGATATAGCCCTTGAAGAAAGGGAAAGACAAGTTCAATGGGAAGCGAATTTAAAACGACATTTGGCAACAAAATATCAATTTTGCGCCCGATCAAATGACTTCAGAAATATCGAAGAATTTTGTTCTGCTTTATTTCGCACCGCATTTTATAAAGCCATTGATGAAAACAACAATCCTCTTGGTGAAGAGGAAAGAAGAAACAATTTTGCTCAAATAAAAGCTACGGCAGATCTTCAAGATTGCGCTGGTGGCGCTATCGGGGCTCTTGAGACTTTATTCATAAGCGCGATAAGTGCTGGCTCATTTTGGGGGAATATGGAAGAAAAAATGGTGCAAATGCTCACCCCTTATTGTCTTTCGGGCAATCAAACTCATCTCAGTTCGTGGTTAAAATTTTTGGCCAGTAATGATTTGGGGCAAGATGAACATCTATTCGCGGCGGCGTCAGACATGACGATGGAAGATGTGAGGCGCACTCTTTGCTTTCCAACTTTTCAAAGTGGACTTTTTTTGTCTGATTTGATGGCAAAAGAAATTATGAGAATTAATAGAGAAGCAAAATCGAATATTTTTCTTCAAGCAAAAGATTTGATGGCAGGACCTCAAAATTCTGATAAAGATTCTATTCAAGGAGTCATTAAAACTTATTACGAGCGACGCCCAGAAAGCTACAGAAAAGATCAATATTGCAAATCATTGTTATCTCTGAATTACGACGATGAGACTATTGTATCAATGTTAGAACTATTTAATTTGCAAGAATATGAAAAGCAAGTTCTTGCAGACCCAATAAAATTTTACAAAATCTTTAGAGATACACTTTATTTTGAGTTGAAATTTTTCGAAAATATAAAACTTCTCTGCGACCAAAGTTCTTATCCGATGTTGCGCGATCAATTGCCATTATTTAATCAACTTTCTGAACAAAAGTCAGACACCGAAAAATATGAATTTGCGAGAAGTAAAAGTGCTGAACTACTTGAAACAAATCTAGACGCTTCTGGCAATAAAGTGAACAAACTAAAAGAAATTGATGAAGATACGGAAGAATTGATCGATATAATATTACTAATAAATTCATATACGGCGAAAAATATGCCAATTCCAGCTTGGCTTCAAGATCAAATATCGGATTTTCTTGAGATAGAAAATGAAGAAAGCCAGATAATCGAAAAATTAGAGGAGCTTGCGGATAACATTTCGCGAGAATTTAATATTACTATAAAATTATTGAAAGTTAGAGACCCGCGAAATCCCGATAAAACGACGGTAAAATTTTGCAGACATCTTTATGAAGAAAGAATGTCCCGCTCTGTTCAAGATTTAGTTGACGCTGGCGAAGATATTAGAGTGATTGCCTCTGCAATAAAAACAAGCAAACAGCAAGGATTAACAATCGACAGAGTGTCTGTGGCGGGATTGTTATTTCACCCCAACCAAGATAAAATATTGGATCTTCTTGCAAAAAAAATACAAATTATCGATTACGATGATGCTCTTATAAGGGCCATAGTTTTGGGCGATGTGGCTTTTATCAGGCTGCTTGCAGACGTATTTAAGGTACATGAACTTGGCGACGAATCTCTTCCCATGAAATGGCACAACAGCAACGAATTAACGATGCCAAGATTCACCTTCCCTCACCTTGATTTGCTTTACCAATCTTTAAAAGGACAAATTACGATCGAAGATTTGCGCACCTCTTTTCGCGTAATTTTTACAACTGTGATCGGTCAAGATATGGCGCAAAATAATGTTACATTATTTGAAAATTTGATGGAAGTC
>CAMCFD010000049.1 GCA_945874115.1 Rickettsia typhi
CGATGTTCACTTCTTAACTCAGCCGCTTTGATATTCACACCAGCAACAGATCCGCCATCAATAGTTTCAAAAGTTCCATCCGCATTCGTTTTATATGAGCCATCAAGGTTTTGTGCCACCGTGAAATTGCCGAAATTAAGATCTCCTTCAGTTTGCAGTGTTGAGCCAATCAAGTTAACATTTCCAAGCTCGGCGTTAACGGTTAAATCTCCGCCAAAATTTAGTTTTGATTCGGCCGCAGTTTCTCTATAATCATAAACAGAATCATATCTTGAGTGAAATGACCCTGATTTATAAGAAGTTTCTTCCGTCATTTTTGAATCAACGGCATTCACAATATTAATATTGCCAAAGTCAGAAGTAAGCGAACCATTTCCCGCGACGGTGATATTGCTGCCGATAATATTTATGCTCGCAGTTGTTGCATTGTCAGAAAGTCCGGTTGATCTCACATCAAGATTTCCACCAACATTAACATTACTCGCAACATTCGTGGTTGTGTCAACAACTCTGCTTCCGCCTCTGCTAGCATGTCCCCAGCTTGTTTCTGTTCTATCTCTAAGCCCCAAAGTAGAGAAATTGGCATTATTTCCGGCGGTAATATCAGCATTTTCAGTTGTGGCGATATTTGCCGCAAGACTATTGAAATCATTGCCGGCATTAATATTTAAACTTCCCGCCGTGATTCCCGCAGTTTCAAGAGTTTTAGACTGAATAAAACCAGTATTAGAAGATGCCATCCCATTTGAAACATAACCAGAAATTCCACTATCAAGAAGGCCAGAATCGTTAGTTAAAACAGTTGAAGAGTTAGTTACATCTTTTGCGGCCGTTAGTGATAAAGCACCACCAGCACTAATTTGCGAGACGTTGGTGATTGATCCAGCTGAAGAAGTTAAAGAAAGAGCGCCAATCGCCGCAATGTTAGAGAAATTCTTGTTTAAAATATCGCCACTAGAAGTAAGCGCAACATTATTTCCACTAATCGATCCGGCGTTAGTGATTTTTCCGCTTGCTGAATTAATGTTGATGTCACCAGCAGCATACATCGTCGCGCTGGTTGTCATATTACCGTTTTTAAGGCTATCGCGAGTCGCTTGCGTCAAATAAATTTTTGGAACAATGTAAACAGCGCCATCAATAGTTTGCGTTTCAAACCAAACGATATCTTTTTGTAAATTATTGATTTGAGTTTGAGTAAGAGCATTATTCGTCGCAAGTCCCAAGCGGACATATTCATCTGCGGCATTATCAAGAAGTGATTTGATCTCGTTATTAACATTATTTTCACCCGAAGAAAGTAGAAAAGAGTTTTTGGTGATAGTTCTAAGCTGCTCTTCGATAATTTTTGTTTGGAAAAATTGATCACCAACCAATCTGCTATTTTGTAATTCGAATTGAGTTTGAACATCGCCTAAATCAAGCCCAATTCTTTGATAAAAATAGTTTGATCCAAAGAAGCGAGACTGATCTAAAAACTCAGATCTGGTTTCAAATAATGGTCCGTTGGGATTGGTAGACTTCTGAAAAAGACCTTTGCTATCAGGCCCAGAGAAATAATTTCTTAAATCAATATTGATCACACCATTAGTCGCAACTTCTTCAACACTTAGCGCGTTGATAAGTTGCGGGGTCTGAGTTGCAATTGCACCAGTAGAAGCATTTGAATTGGTTGTCGCGTTGCTAACATTGCTTGCAACATTAAGCGTAATTGATCCGCCAGACTTAATAGTTGATGGATTATTCTGAGCAAAGTCATTGTAATTTAAGCGCGATCCAGAGTGACCTCCATTACCTGGATCATGCCTGATATAGGTTGTAGTCCCTAGAGAATAGACATCTCTGTTACCCCAAGTAGTAACCATATAGTAAAGGCCGGGATCGTTTATTGAATGGTTATTTAGCGTATCAGCATTGATAGTGATATTTCCTACGGCAGAAATATTTGATGCCAAATTATCCAAGGTTCCCGCGTTAACAGTTAGCGTTCCACCAGATTGAATCACGCCAGCAATTGACCCTGAATTAGTTAATTGACGAGCATAATATCCTCGATACCTGTTTTCACATTCATGCCCAAAGCAACCATCGTTGTTTAGTTGCCAACTATATTGATCCACATCAGCAGATTGCGGCTGACTGATTGTGCCGCCCGTTTGTGGATCAAGAACTAAATTAAAAGGATTGATCGCTCTTTCATTGCTGATGTTTGCCGCATCAATTCTCATATTGCCGCCATAAGAAATAATCTGGCCAGAAATATTTTTCACAAGATTGCTTTTGTTATTTGCCTCATTATAACTTGGACTAGTGAGCGCATATTTTTGGATCGTTAAATTTCCCTCAGAATAAATAACGGCGCCTGAATTATTAGTTAGATTATTTACAACATTCAGCTCTATATTGCCGCCTGAATAAATCAGCGCGCCAGCTTCGTTAATCAGATTATTCGCAACATTAAGCGTGAAATTTCCAGCAATATCAACGCGACCAGCATTGTCAAAATCTGTTGCATCTAAAGCAAGATCACCATTTGCAACAAGCGAGTGCAACGAGTTTTGATTCACCGCGCCGTTCTTTGCCAAAAGCGCAAGAGTGCCGCTTCCACCAATGATTTCAGCGTTTACATTGTTGTTAATGTTGCCAAGGGTTGAAGTGAGCGTTAGATTATTGCTTGATGAAAGAGTTCCATAGTTACTTAAAAGATTTGTTGCGGTGATTGAAAGATTAGTTCCGCCAATAATTTTATTATTTGAATTATCTCCCAATAAACTTCCATTGGTGAATTTGTCTGTTGCGATAATTTCAATTGCACCATTGCCTTCAAGATTGGTTTGGTTGGTGATGTTAACCGCTTTGATTTTAATATCGCCAGCGCTTTGCAAATTTCCAAGAATCGTGTAATCGGCATTTCCTAAATCGAAATCAAGAAGGTTCGTAGCATAAAAATTTCCACCAATATTTGTGATGCTGGTTGCCTGATTTGTAATCGAAAATAGCGATGCAACATCAGGAGCATTTAAAACCAGATTACGAAGTGTTAAATTTCCCGCAGCCTGAATATTTGCATTTGAATTATCGATAGTAACCGCATTCAAATTAACATTATTTAAGCCTAGAATCAGGCTGTTTGCGGTGTTGTTGTTCAAAACATTTGAATTGATGGTAACATCTTTTTTGGCGGCAATTTGTTTGTTGTTATTCAGCGTTTTTGCATTGATGATAACACCATCGCCAGTTGCCGTTCCAAGCGAAATAATTTCTTTGTTGTTGGTTAAATAATTTGCAGCATTTATAGTAATTTTATTGCCAGCATAAATCGAATCATCATTAGTAATTTGCGATGCACTCAGTGTTAAATTTCTACCGCCAACAAGTTTGGCTGAATTGGTTAAGGTTGTTGCCTCAATATTTAAATCGCGATTCGCGGCAATTTGTCCAAGGTTAGCAAAATCAACTGCCGTCACAGTAAAATCATTATCGCTTAGATTAAGAGCCGCACTTTCATTTCTAAAAGTTGCACCAGAATCAATATTGATATTTCTAGCGCTCACAAACTGCCCAGAGTTGGTGATGTTACCAAACGCATTTACAATAATGTCGCTTCCCGAATCTTTAGTTTGCGAAATTCCTCTTTGTGCAATCGAGCCTTTATGCGAAATAACCTCAATATCGCCAGCTTCTGACGCGATATTATTATAATCAATATTACCTTGATTATCAATTACAACTCCAGCGCGAGACGCCAAAAGATCGCCAGAATATTTAATCCCAAATCCTTCCTTAGTTGCAATAATAAAAATTCTACCCGCCTGAATTTTCCCAAGAGCAGACGCATCAATCGCCACTTCGTCCGCCATATTACTTCCAAGATTCTCGTTATCAGAAGTAACCTCTTTTGTAAAATAGTTAAAAGTTTGATCGCCAGTTCTTAAATTCACATCATTCACACCCCCATAAATCGGCGCCACAATATTCATCACATTTGCAACCAAATCAGTTGAGGTAATATTTTCTAAATCAATACCACTTCCCATAATCGTCAACTTCGGCAAAAAGCCATGAGTTACTTCATAAGCATTTCCACTTAAAGAAAAAGTTAAGTCATTTGGACGAGGATTAAACTGATTTGCTGAGCCAACAACCGCGCTAAACCGCGAAACATTAATAAAACCTGCTCCATTCATTACAAAACCATTCGGATTCGCCAAAATTAAATCAGCGCTCCTTCCCGCAATTTCTGTATATCCATTAATTTGCGAAATATTATTTGAAGTAACTTCGTTCAAAATCACCGAAGCCGCACCAGAATTTGCCAGATTAGCATTATCATTGATAAGCCCGCCAATTTGGGTTTGAATAACTCCGTTTTGGCTACCAATCGCGTTATTTAAAATCAAACCACTTTGATTAACATTATAGTCATTAAATTTGTTGTGACTCAAACCCCCTGCATTAGGCGCAGCAATGTTTACAATCACAACTCCATTAGCAGCCGCGTCAATCTGGGTATTGGTTGTTCCATCAGGTGTTATTGGAAGCTCCGCAGCTAAAGCGGTTGACGAAAAAACAAAAAGAAATTGCTCAAATATCAAAGAAATAACCGCAAGATTTATCAGGAGTTTTTTTGCAGCATTAAAAAATAAAAAAGAAAAATCAGAAATTTTGCAGCCAGCACAAAGCATCAAAGATTCTTTGTGGTATCGCTTAGCAGAAATTGCTCTAAATTTGTTGTGATTTAGATTAGGCAAACCATATACAATTATATTGCGCCCAAATCTTTTTTGAAAAACTTTTGTCCGTGGCGAAAAACAAAAATTAGGTTAAGAGAGGCTTATTTTACATATAAATGGTATAAAAATCAATAAAAAAGCATTAAAATCGATGTTTTTGGCACTTTTTGTAAGAAATTAGGAGGTTATTCTGTCGAGACTTAGAAAATAGAAGCCTTACGAGACTTAAAAAAACTTGATTGGACTTAAGATTGGTTGCGGGGGCCAGATTTGAACTGACGACCTTTAGGTTATGAGCCTAACAAGCTACCGGGCTGCTCTACCCCGCGATAAAGAAAAAAAATCAGGCTTGCGCCCCGTTCACAGAATTTATTTAGTTTGCTGACGCAATAAACTTTATTTAGTTTGCTGGCGCAATACTGGCGGGCTGCTCTACCCCGCGATGAAAAAATTTTCGTCCACGAAAAAAACCGCGAAACAAAAATCTTGAAAAAATAATACAACATTTCAAAGTTAAATGCAAGCGAAATATAAAACTAAGAAACCTCAACCTTAGCAACCTTCTCTAAACCCTTCAACCGCGCCACATCAGCGTCATCAAGAAGATATTTTCCGCCAAGCTCGATTTTGAAATTTTGCCCCCCGCTCCGAACCCCGCTCTGCGCGCCATTTTGAACGCCACCAACACACAAAAAAACCCGACTAAATTTCGCGAAATTTTCAGGAGCGACTCTTGATGACAAGAAAACTTTTAGTGCAAAAACCGCCTCGCGATCATCGACAAAAATCTCAATTTTGTCATAAATTTTCTTCGCTTCAAGCTGTTCAAGGCGGCTTTTATGAAGGGCTGCCGAATTATCTTGCGCGGGTTTTTTTGCGAAACTATTTTCGCTTTTTGCGAATTTTCCTAAATTTTGCGGCTTATAATCGCCACCATTATATCTTGCGCTGTCAAATTTTCGCTTCGACCTTTTTTTGATGTCTTCGAAAATTTCATCGCGCGCTTCGGCGGTTCTGATGAAGTCTTCAAGGCTTTTCACCTCGCGAATTAAAATGCGAATTCCACCTTCGTCTTTGCGAATCGAGCACTCAACCGCAATTGACGAACCGTCAGTTAAAAGGTCGCGAGCGTTGGTAATTATGGCTTCGTCGAAAATCATTGCTTCAAAAATCCCGAAAGGATCAGAAATTGTGAGATATGCAAAACGACCCTTGGGGCCCGATCTGTGCTTGCTGGTCGCGACGACTCCCGCCATTTTTATAATGTCGCCGTCTTCTAATTCATCTTTTTCTATCTTATCAAAAAACACGGCGCCGCGCTTGCGAAGCTCTAAAACTTTGTCGTCAAGTGGATGTTCATTGAGAAAAAAACCGAAAGCTTCAAACTCTTTTTGCAATCTTTCTTCTTTGGTCCAATCAGTGATTTTTCTAAGCTCAGGACGTGATTTTTCTTCTGAAATTAATTATCCGAAAAAATTCATTTGGTCACTTGAAACCTCGCTTTCTTGCTGCTGCGAATAAGCAGATAAAATTTCGAATGACTCAAAAATTTGGCGACGATTATTGGTGATTTTATCAAATGCGCCCGCTTTTGCCAAGGCTTCGACCGATTTTTTGTTGACAGCTTTTGCGTCCATTTTTTTCGCAAAATCGTAAATATCACTAAATTCACCACCTTCTTTGCGCTTCACAACTGCTTTTTCCATCGCGGCAAAACCCACGGCTTTTATGGCTCCAAGCCCAAATCTAATTGCATATTTTTCTTCTGCGCTCATAAAATAAAAAACAAAAGAATTGACCCAAACATTATGCGATAAATTCCGAATGTGACGAAATCATTTTTGCTGACATAGCCTATGAACCAGCGAATGACAAGGAGCGCAGAAAAAAATGCCGATAAAAATCCGATAACAATCAAATAGAAATTTGAGACATTTAACTCGGAATAATTTTTGTATAAATCAAATAAACTTGCGGCCGAAATAACCACAATTGACATAAAAAATGAAAATTCGGTTGCGGCTCTGCGACTCATTTTTAATAAAATTCCACCGATGATTGTCGCGCCAGACCTAGAAACACCGGGTATTATCGCAATCGCTTGACAGCATCCTAAAATCAAAGCTTGCTTCCACGAGATGTGATCAACGCGCAAAGTTTCAGGCTCTCTTTCTTTTGAATCAACGACAATCATAATAAAACCACCAACAACAAGAGCAACCGCAATGACAATTGGCGAGAATAAAACATCTTTTATAAAATCGTGCAAAAGCACACCAACCAAGGCCGCTGGAAGAAATGAAATCAATAAATTTAGCAAAAATTTCTGACTATCTTTCGAGCGAATTCTTGTTGTAACCAAAATTAATTTGCGACGATAAACCACACAAACAGCGAGAATGGCGCCAAATTGAATGACAATTTCAAATAAATTATTTTTGATCGAGTTGAAATTTATGAACCAAGAAAAAAGAAGTAAATGTGCAGTTGACGAAACTGGAATGAATTCGGTCAAGCCCTCGACAATTCCAAGAATTATTACCTTAAAAATGTCAACAAAATTAAGTATCATTTTAAATTTTGGTCATATCTCACAGCAACTATGCATGAGATTTTATTAACTATTGTTCGACGCATAAGCGCCTCCCCAACTCGTGAGGGTCGAGCGGCCACCTTTTAAATTGACGATTACTATGAATTAGTCAAAGTCAATAGGTTTAAAGCCACTTAAAAAAAAGATGTTGATGTCGACAAGAATAACAAAAACCAAGTGGTACCTCCGGTCAGACTCGAACTGACACATCTATACAGACATCAGATTTTGAGTCTGACGCGTCTACCATTCCGCCACGGAGGCTTGCATTTATTAATTTTTGCGAACAAAAATAATGTGAAGCAAAGTTTGAGAAAAAATCATAAAGCTGAAGAGTTTTAAAATCAAGCAAAAAGAATTGATTTGCGTGATTATTTCGCAATTGCATTAAATATACAATTGCGAAATAAAATCCCAAAATAAGAAAATCTAAAAAGTAATTTTTTTTCTAAGGGATATCCATTGTAAACCAGTTTTTCTCAAAAGTCAAAATTTATAAATCATGCACTCAATATAACCCGTTTTTCACAAAAAATCCCAAAAACTGTAGCAAAATGATACAGTTTTTAGATTTTTGACGCGATTTTATTGCTTTTTCTATTATATTTTTGCAACAATTTAATCGGTTATTTTCATCACAAATAATGCCATTTTCCATTAATAATTAGCCTTTTAGCAAAAATAATTTTCGTGGATAAATTTTAAATAAAAAACAATCATATCAGGCCGATGTGGGTGATTTTTATTTGAGATTTTAGATCGAGATTATGAAGCATAAATGTTAAACTATTAGCGGAAAGTGCAATAAACTAAACCAACACTATGACAAACCCAGAAGACCGAGATTTTTACATTTCTCAAAATTCTTGCAAGGCGCTCGCAAAATTATTAAAAATTGACGAGGCTCAAATCAAAGAAAATAAACATTTATTTTATCGCATCGATCCTTATACCGCGCAATGTTTCGAATATTTATCACAAATTTCGAGCGATGATTTAAAAATTAGCGCAGCTTTGTCGCTGAATTATCTGATAAATTATAAGGAATCGGCTTTTGACTAGGATCTTTGTCGCAAGCGGCTCAACGGTAGTGGGTCGTTTTGGAAAATACTTCCTTCACCTGTCATCCCTGCAAAAGCAGGGATCTGGTCTTTGTTGTTTTAGATCTCCACTTTCGCAGGGATGACAAAGAGAGAGATTTTTCAAAACAACCCTCTACCGGCTCAACTCTTGACTTGCATTTATTTTGGTTTTATTGTAAAATCTCTCAAAACTCGCTGATTTGTCGACTTTGAGAAACTTTAATAAAACTAAAAAATGACGAAACTTGGTAAAAAAACTCAGTATAATTTACAAAGTCCTGATGCAAAAATTCTTGACTCGGTGAAAAATCCGCATAGCGACGTGAATTATACTATTTCATTTTCCTGCCCTGAATTTACCTCGATTTGCCCAATTACTGGTCAGCCCGATTTTGCTCATTTAGTGATTGATTATGTGCCGAATAAATCGATTGTTGAAAGCAAATCTCTCAAACTTTATTTGTTTTCTTTTCGCAACCACGGCGCTTTTCACGAAGATTGCACGGTGAGAATTGCTAAAGATATTGTAAAAACAATTGCGCCAAAATGGCTTAGAATTAGTGGTTATTGGTATCCGCGCGGCGGCATTCCGATTGATGTTTTTTATCAAACCGGAGAAGTTCCACAGGGTGTTTTTGTGCGCGAAAATAATGTCGCGTCTTATAAAGGCCGCGGATAAATTCGCGAAAATTAAGCGATCGCGTCGATAATTTTCTCAGAAATTCGCCCATATAAAAGTGCTTCTTGCGAGTTGGGATTTGATGTCACGAACGGAATTTTACTCTCGCTTGCGTCCGATATTTCTTGTTTAATCGGAATATCTCCTAAAAAATTAATTTGCATTTCTTGCGCCATTTCTTTTGCTTTGTCGCGACCGAAAATATAGGTTTTTTCGCCGTTTTGCAAAAGATACGACATATTTTGCACCAAACCCAAAATCGGAATTTTCAATTTAGAAAAACAATCAATCGAGCGCATAACGTCAATAACGGCAAGCGATTGCGGCGTTGACACCACAACAACTCCACACAGCGGAAAATTTTGCGCTAAGCTCAAATAAACATCTCCCGTGCCGGGCGGCATGTCGATTATCATATAATCAACTTCTTGACCGTCAAAAGCCCAATCGACGCTTCGAATAAGCTGGTGGAGAATTTTAGTTATCATCGGCCCGCGCCACACGCCAGCAGAGCCTTCTTCGATAATTGAGCCGACCGAAATACATTTTATATTGTGCGAAATCAGCGGCAATAACAGGCCGTCTTTCGTGTCGGGCTTACCCTGAAGATTCATTAAATGCGTGATTGAAGGACCATAAATATCAGCGTCAACTAGAGCGACTTTGTGTCCGACTTTTTTCAAACTTGCCGCTAAATTCACGGCGAAAGTAGATTTTCCGACACCGCCTTTGGCTGAAGCGACCGCGATGATTTTTTTTACGCCCTTCACTGGCTGAATTGCAGAGCCATTTTGTGGTTGTGGCGTCTCATGTTTTTGGGTTTCTGGCGCCATTTTTGGCGGATTTTGCGCCGAATTTTCGCTGGTTTTAGCAAGAATTGGCTTTTCTTGGATTTTTACAGTTTTTTGCTCAATTTGTGAATTTTCCTCGCGATTTGGCGATTTTTTAGCGAAATTCGTGAAAATTTGGCGAAAATATTGCAAAAAACTCGGATTTTTTTTAACATCGGCGGCACTTTTTTGCAAATTATCGCTTTTCTTCAAATTTGGCTTTTTTTTCTTGCTTTCTATTAAAATTATCGTGATTTTCTCTAATTTTAGTCTATTTTCCATCTCTTCTTTGGCTTTTTTGACGATTTCTTCAATTTCAGGCTTTGCCAAACTTATCGCATCAATATTAATTCCGATTATCGCGTTTTTATCGTTTTTTACGATTATTTCTTCAATAGAATCAGCAAAAATTATATTCTTTTGCAAAATTTCCCTGATTTTTCCTTCAATTTTTGTCATAAATTTTATATTCGATAAAAAGCAAAAAATCCTTGTAAAATCTTTAAAACTATATATAGTTTAGTGCGTGTATTTAAAAAATCTATTATTTTTAAGAAAAATGCTTAAATTTTTGAAGTTAAAAATGAGTCAAGGACCTTGGGGCTCTTGGAACAGCGGCGGACAAGCTAATTCTGGGCAAAATAAAAACGAAAATCCGACAAAGACCGGTGGACAAAACCAGTCAAGTCAAGGCCCGTGGTCAAATTCTGGCAACTCCGATTCTAGCTCGCAAAACTCGACAAAATATAACAAGATCATAAAAGACTTGATGGGCGGCGGAAATGGCGGCTCGGGAAGTGGCGGCGGCGGTGGATTCGAAGATTTTTCCAACAAATTCTCAAAATCTCCAAAAAAGCTTGGGGGATTGATCGCTCTTGGCCTTGTGGCGTTTTGGCTTGTCCTTGGATTTTATAAAGTGGAATCTGACGAAAATGCCGTGGTTTTATATTTCGGGAAATTTTATTCAATCACAACTCCCGGTTTAAATTATCACGTTCCTTTTCCGATTGGAAAAGTCGTGAAGCAAAGCGTAACAACGGTCAACACCGAAGAATTCACTCACAGCGTTGCGGCAAAAGGCAAGAAAGATACAAAATCTGATATCGAAAATTTAATGTTGACGGGCGATGAAAATATCGTCGACATTGAGTTTCAAGTTCAGTGGCAAATTAGCAATGTTGAAGATTTTACGTTTAACATTTCAGAGCCAAGAATGGCGATAAAAAAGGCTGC
>CAMCFD010000050.1 GCA_945874115.1 Rickettsia typhi
ACTTATATTCATGAAAAAGCCGATTTTGACAAGGCGCGAAAAATTGTTCTCAATGCCAAGCTGCGCCGCGTAAGCGTTTGTGGCGCTACGGAAAGTTTGTTGATTGATCGAAAAATCGCCAAAGAAATTTTGCCACTAATCGCGCATGAACTTTATGTTAATGGCTGTGAAATGCGTGGTGACAAGGCTTCACAAGCGTTAGATTCGCGCATAAAACCGGCTTCGAAAAAAGATTATTCGTGCGAATATTTGGACAAAATTATCTCGATAAAAATTGTTAAAAATATTGATGAGGCGATTAATCACATCAATGAATTCGGGTCTTCGCACACTGAAAGCATTGTCAGCGAAGACGAAAATGCGGCGCAAAAATTCTTCGCCAAAGTTAATTCGGCAATCGTGATGCATAACGCGTCAACGCAATTTGCTGATGGCGGCGAATTTGGCCTCGGCGCCGAGGTGGGAATTTCAACCGGAAAGCTTCACGCCCGCGGCCCTGTTGGTTTAGAGCAACTCACCATTTATAAATATTTGGTTGAAGCTGATTGTGGCCTTAGAAAATAACGGGTTTTTAGGCGCGATGTGATGGGATGTAAAAAATCATCTTCATATTTTGTCATTCCTGCGAAAGCGGGAATCTAAAATCCTCGAAACCAGGGTAAGATTCCCGCCTGCGCGGGAATGACAAGGGTAGGAAATTGGCGCGAGATTACTGCTTTTGCAGGAGTGACAATGTTGGAAGTGTGAATGATAAAATAGTCGAAATTTCGTCCATTTTTCATTTGAAATATCTCGAAATGTATAAAAATATAAAACACAGATTTTAACAAAAATTAACCCGAAAAAATGCAACAAAATTTTATTGACCAGCTTTCAAAAAACATCTCGAAGCTTCCTGGGCTTGGGCCGCGAATTGCGAAACGTATAATTCTTCATCTTGCTTATGACAAGCAAAAATTGCTTTTGCCGCTGATAAAAACTTTGCAAGAATTGAATGACAAAGTTCATAAATGTAGCGTTTGCGGCAATGTTGACGAGGGCAAAATTTGTGCAATTTGTCAAAATGATCGCCGCGACAACAGCATAATTTGTGTTGTTGAAGAAGTCGCAGACCTTTGGGCAATTGAACGCGGAGAAGTTTATCGCGGAAAATATCACGTTCTTGGCGGAAAATTATCGGCAATTTCAGGAAAAACCATCGAAGATTTAAATCTCGAATCACTCCATAAACGCCTAGAGCAGGGCGGTGTTTTAGAAATAATAATCGCAACTTCAGCAACAATTGACGGACAAACCACCGCCCATTTCTTGATCGATAATTTGCGCGAATATGATTTGAAAATAACGCGTCTAACTTACGGAATTCCGCTTGGAAGCGAACTTGATTATTTGGACGAAGGCACGATTAACATTGCGTTTAAAACGCGAAGTGAGTTTTAACTCTTGATCGCAAATCCTCTTTTTCATTTAAACTTATAAAAATGCCACAAATCGCGCTTTTTAAACCTGAAATTGCTGGAAATGTCGGCACCATAATTCGCACTTGCGCCTGTTTTGACGCGCCGCTTCACATTATCGAGCCGTGTGGATTTCCGTTTGACATGGCGCGCATAAAAAAATCGGCGCTTGATTATATCGAACACACAAAAATAACGCGCCATTCATCGTTTGACGAGTTTTTTGCGAGTGAAATTATTGGCAAAAACCAGCGACTGATTTTGGCGACTACGAAATCAAGCGTTGATTATCGCGATTTTAAATTTGCGCCAAATGACATTATAATTTTTGGCCAAGAAAGTGCGGGAGTTCCTGCTGAGATTGCCGCAAAGGCTGATGCGAAAATAAAAATTCTGATGAAAAACGAAATGCGCTCGCTAAATATCGCAATTTCGTGCGGCATAATTTTGGCGCGCGCCGTTGTTTAAGGCGATGAGTTATATCAAATAAATCATTTTTACCAAAAAGACGAGGGAAAATTGTAGGTATAAATAGTTTATTTGATATAAAATCTCAAATAAAAATCACCCATATTTGCTAAATTAGATTTTTGTTCTTCTTGAAGTCTTCAAAATCAATAATTTTTCCGTCGATAAATCTCCTTTTGAAAGAAGCGACTTAAATTTGGCATTAACATTAATGTTTTTGTTGGTCGTCTAATATGTCATAAACCCCTAAATCTTCAACAAATAATTGATAATCGCTAAGTTCTTGATATAAAATGCTCGAAAGATCTGTGCGAGTAAGTGTAGAAAGTTGATTATTATGGTCTAAATTGAGATTGTTTAAATTATTGACAAGTTTAATTACGAGAGCGCTATAGGCTGGCCTCTTGCTCATTTTCTTGATTTATTCAAGTTGGTGATTGTTGCTCTACCTCGGATAAACCCCTAAAATTGGCGCGATATTTCTGATAACTCTTCCCGCGACTGGCGCCGCGACCATGCCACCCGTGTTGAAACTATAATTTGGTTGGTCAAATGTCACATAAACTAAATATTTCGGTTCAGAAATTGGAAACACCGCAATGAAAGACGCAATCGTTTGTTTTTCATTATAACCTTTGCCCTCGACTTTATTGGCCGTGCCGGTTTTTCCGCCAACTTCATAACCTTCGATGTCAGATTTTTTGCCAGTTCCATCAGTTACAACTTTGCGTAGCATTATTCGCATCAATTGCGAAGTCGATTCTTTCATAACCCTTTTTCCTTCAGGCTTATCGTTAAGTTTTAAAAATGACGGTTTATATAAAATTCCGCCATTTGCAACCGCCGCCGTCGCCATCGCAATGTGAAGTGGCGTAATCGCAATTCCATGACCATAAGAAATTGTGTATAAATTTATATCGCGCCAAGTTTTCGGATAAATCGGGCGCCCAAGACCCGGAAATTCTGCGTCAACCTTGTTTAAAAATCCGAGTTTTTTCAAAAAATCTTTCTGATTTTCGATACCGATTTTTTGCGCAATTTGAACGGTTCCAATGTTTGAAGAATGTGAGAAAATTTCTTCAACTGTCATTTCGCCCTTAAACGGATGATCGTCGGTGATTGTGAATCTGCCGTATTTTATTGGGTCGGCCACGTTATAGCTGTCAGTCATTTTCACTAAATTATGCTCAAAAGCAGCGGCGTTGGTGAATATTTTAAATATTGAGCCAAGTTCATAAACACCGTTGGTTATGCGGTTGAAGCGCTCATTTTGACTTGCTTCATGTTGCAAATTTGGGTCAAAAGAAGGAAGTGAAGAAATGGCCAAAATTTCACCAGTATTAACATCGATAATAATGCCCGAAGCCGCTTTGGCTTTAAATTCAATAAGTCCATTTTGCAATTCATTTTCTAAAATATCTTGAATTCTGATGTCGCCCGCTAATTGCAATTTTTCTTCGTCTTTTATCAGCTGTTTATTGTGCTGCATTTCAATGCCCGAAAGTCCTTTGCGGTCTAAGTCGACATAGCCAACAAGATGTGAGAAAATCGACCTTTGCGGATAAACGCGAATGCTATCCTCTTCAAAAATTAATCCGGCCTTTTTCAGATTTTGAACTTGCTCCGCTTGGCTTGGCGTAACATTTCGTCTGATTAAAATCCAATCCTTACCTTTTTTCCCAGCGATGATTTTCTTTAAAACTTCGTTATAAGTTAAGTCAGAAAAAATCCCCGCCAAGCCTTTGGCCATATCGCTTGCGTCTTTCACTAAAACGCTGCTGACATAAAGTGATTTTGTTTTTAAATCGGTCGCAACCAAAACATCATTTCTGTCAACAATATCGCCGCGACGGTTGATTTTATTGGCATCATAGATAAATCGAATTTTGACTTTATCGCCCGACGCAACTAAAAAAATCATCCGCGCAATAATTAAACACATTGCAAAAAGAATGCAAAAATAGACAAATACCAGACGATTTTTTTTAAGATCCGTGGTCGACATTTCAATATTTTTGCGCGTGATATTATTCGATAATTATCCACTAACTTGGCGCTAATGGATAATTATCCGACCTCTAAAAAGCGAGGCGAGGCAAATCAAAAGACCAAAAATTTCTTGGCCAATTTTAAAACTAAAATTTAACGCTAAGCTTTTAAACCCCAGTTTCTTCGATCAATTTTTTCACGGCCTCAACCGAGCGATTAAACATAGTCAATTCTTGCATATTCAATTTTACTTCGACGATTTTTTCAACACCTTTTTTACCAATAACCGCCGGAACGCCAATATATAAGCCTTTAACGCCATATTCACCATTCAAGTTCGCCGCAACTGGCAAGATTCTTCTTTTGTCAAAAAGATAGCTTTCAGCCATTAAAATTGCCGACGCGGCTGGTGCGTAAAAAGCCGAACCGGTGCCAAGCAATTTTACAATTTCAGCGCCGCCATCACGCGTTCTTTGCACAATTTCTTCAATCTTGGTTTTTGTAGTCCAGCCCATTTCAATTAAATCAGGAATCGGCACGCCAGCAACTGAAGAATAGCGAACCAAAGGCACCATAGTGTCGCCATGTCCACCAAGAACGAAACAATTTACGTCTTCAACCGACACGTTAAATTCGCGCGCCAAAAATAATGAAAAGCGTGAAGAGTCAAGAACTCCGGCCATTCCGACAACTTTATGTGCTGGCAATCCAGAAATTTTTTGCATCACATAAACCATCGCATCAAGCGGATTCGTAATCACAATCACAAACGCATTTGGCGCATGTTCTTTAATGCCTTGAGCCACCGACGAAATAACTTTAACGTTGGTCGCCAAAAGATCATCGCGACTCATTCCGGGTTTGCGCGCAATTCCCGCAGTCACAATCACAACATCGGCGCCCGCGATGTCTTTATAATCAGAAGTTCCGGTAATGTTTGCATCAAAATCTTCAACAACTGAAGATTGCTCAATGTCAAGCGCTTTGCCTTTCGCGACACCTTCGTTTAAATCAA
Source organism: Rickettsia typhi (assembly GCA_945874115.1). Taxonomy (GTDB): domain Bacteria; phylum Pseudomonadota; class Alphaproteobacteria; order Rickettsiales; family UBA1997; genus CAMCFD01. The sequence goes on from CAMCFD010000050.1 coordinate 4,930, forward strand.
GAACTACGATGTCTCCCAAATTTTTTAAGCCAGCTAAATGAGCTAAGGTCCCACCAATATTGCCCGCGCCAACCAGCGCAATTTTATTTCGTTTTATCATAAAAATATAAAAGATTAATAATTGCTATTATTTTAGATCAAAGAAAGATTTTATCAAGTTTTGTTTTAGTTTGTTTTGGGTTGAAAGCGGAGGATTTTTTGAAGAATAAAATTTGTTAGTCGATATTGATTTCACAGAATTTGTGTCTCAAAAAGCGAATATTTTGCGAGATTTTTGTTGTGCCATTTTAACCTAAAATTCAAAAAAAACCTTTCATATATCTCGATAAAAAAAGCTCTCCGAAGCAAGTGGGATTTGCAAATCCCGTCTTGCGCTTGAGTCATTCTTTTTCTCATTCGCTTGTCATTACTGCGAAAGCAGGAATCAAAAATCATTAACTTCCAGAAACCCGCCACACTAATCCTAAAATACTAGCTTTCATAATCACAAAAACCATCGCATTAAGGCACTAAAACAATTGAGCCCATAGTTTTTCTCTGTTCTAAATCGCTGTGTGCCTTCGCCGCGTCTTTCAATGCATAAACACTGCTTGGCGAAATTTCAACCACGCCGTCCTTGATAAATTGAAACAATTTTTGTGACAAATTATTTAAATCATCAGCGCTTGAAACATAAGAAGAAAGAGAGGGGCGCGCCAAATAAACCGAGCCTTTTTGCGCTAAAATCGAGATGTCAAACGGCTCAACTTTTCCTGAAGCGTTGCCAAAGCTAACCATCATTGCGTGTGGCTTCAAGCAATCAATCGAGTTCATAAAACTGTCTTTGCCATTGCCATCGAAAACCGCGTCAACGCCTACTCCCTCAGTGATTTTTCGAATTTCCTTGACAAGGTCTTGATTTTGTGGTATAATAACGTAATCACACCCAACTTTTTTCGCAGTCGCAATTTTATTTTCACTTCCAACCGTTGCAATTATTGTCGCGCCAAGGCTTTTGACAATTTGGCATAAAATCTGACCAACGCCACCCGCCGCCGATTGAATCAAAACCACATCGCCTTTTTTCACCTGATAAGTTTTTGTGCAAAGATAAGTCGCAGTCATGCCTTTAAGCAGAAAGCTCGCCGCAGTTTTATCATCAATATAATCAGGGATTTTTATCAAGCGGCTCGCCGGGCGAATAACTTTGGCGGCATAAGAGCCAATTGGGTCGCAATAACAAACGCGATCGCCGATTTTGAAGTTTTTTACGTCAGAGCCAATTTCTTCAACCACGCCAGAGCCTTCATTTCCAAGAATCGCGGGCATTTGTGTTTTATAAAGTCCGCTGCGAAAATAAGTGTCGATAAAATTTACGCCAATCGCGGTGTTTCTCACCAACACTTCATTTTCTTGAAGCGGCGCCAAATTTATTTCTTCATAAATCATTTTTTCGACGCCGCCATTTTCATAAATTTTAATCGCAAATGTTTTCATAATAACTAGATTTTCAGGTTTGATATAAAGCGGTTTACAGACAATTTAGCTTAATATTTCGTCGTAATTTTATCAAGAAAGCGCTAAAAATATACTAAATTTACGATTGTCTGAAATAGTTAAAATTAACCAAGAATGAATCGCAAATAGTGGCTCCGCTAAGTTTTTTACAGCAACGATCGTAATCGCGCAACAAAAAAACATCTTTTTATCAGCTAAAACAGAGAAAAACTTAATCGACAAACAGTTTGTCCTCAATAATTTTCGCAATTTCTGCCACCGATTTTGTGCCGTCAATAATTTTGATTCGGTTGTTTTTTGCCGCAATTTCTAAAAATCCATCGCGCGTTCTTTGATGAAAATCGCGCCCCAATTTTTCATAACGATTATTCGTCGACCTGTCTTTAATGCGCGCAAATGCTATGTCAACTGACACATCAATCAAGAAAGTTATGTCGGGCGCAAAATCATCAATCGCCATTTCATTGATGCGTTTGATAAGCGCCAAGTCTGCGCCAAAGCCATATCCTTGATAAGCTAAAGTTGAGTCAAAAAAGCGATCACAAATAACCGTTTTTCCGGCTTCAAGCGCGGGTTTTATGGTTTTTTCAACATGCTCAATTCTTGCCGCAAAATTTAAAAATATTTCGGTTTTTGTTTCTAATTTTTCTAAATTATCACTGATTAAAATTTCACGAATCGCCTCTGAAGCCTTTGTTCCTCCGGGTTCGCGAGTTATTATTGCATCTATATTTTTTTGTGCTAAACTTTCAAGAAGCATTCTGGTTTGCGTTGATTTTCCGCAACCTTCAATGCCTTCAAATGTGATAAATTTTGCGCCCGCAAGGCGTGTTTTGCTGTGAATTTCTTTATTTTTATATACCATATTATGAACATTTTAATAACCGGCGCAAGCTCTGGAATAGGACGCGCCTTAGCAATTGAATTTGCAAGCGCCGATGTCAATTTATTTTTGTGCGCTCGTGACTCTAACAGATTACACGAAACAAAACAAATTTGCAAAGACTTAAAAGCAAATGTTTTTACCAAAGAATTAGACGTGCGAAACCAAGAAGAAGCCGCGATTTGGATCAATAAAATCGAAGAAAATTATCCGCTCGATTTAATTATCGCAAACGCCGGAATTTCAGCCGGAACAAGTGGGGGAACCGAAAGCGAAACACAAATTCGCGCCATTTTCGACATCAATTTATACGGAGTTTTAAACATTATAAATCCGGCAATTGCAAAAATGAAAACCCGCAAATCGGGACAAATCGCCATAGTTTCTTCCCTCGCCGGATTTCGCGGCCTGCCGTCAAGCCCAGCCTACAGCGGAAGTAAAGCTGCGGTGAAAGTCTACGGCGAAGGTCTACGCGGAAATTTAGCCGAATTCGGCATTAAAGTTAGTGTGATTTGCCCCGGCTACATCAAAACGCCGATGACCGACGTCAATAAATTTTACATGCCGTTTTTGATGACGCCGCAAAAATGCGCCAAAAAAATCGCCAAAGGATTAAGAAAAAATAAATCGCGAATTGTTTTTCCATTCGGACTTTATTTTGTCGTTTGGCTTGCAACGCTACTGCCCGTTTGCCTCACCGACAAAATATTCGCGAAATTGCCAAAAAAAGAAGGAATGTAAATTAAGCGGCGCTAAAATTGTCGCTTAATATTCTTGCACAAATTTTATGTGAGGGGAAGATAACGCCAAGTCTTTTAAATCGTTAATTCTCAACGATAAATCCATTTTCTTCAAAAATATCGCGCGCTTGTTTGCTTTTTAAAAACTTTAAAAACTCGCGCGCCGTATCCATATTGTCGCCCGCAATCACTAACGCCTGATAAAATATTTGTTGGTTTTTTAGTGTCGATAAAACTTTAAATTCAGAATCTTCGCGAACCTGTGAACCAAGTAAAATCGTATAGCTATCTGGATTGTTCATAATCAAATTCGTAACCGAAGTTTTGTCTTCATAAATTTTCTCAAAAACTTTTATATTGTTTAAATTCAAGTCTTTCAACAGATTTTGGCTATATTGTCCAAGCGAACTTCCTTGATTGTCAACGATTAAATCTGCGTTAGTTTGATTTAAAATATTAAGACTTCTGGCGAAATCTAAATCTTCCTCAAGCAATTCTTTCGAGATTTTAATATTATTTTTCGAAGTTATCAAAACCAAAGAATCATTGGCGATGTGGCCAATGTTATAAATATCAACCAAACCTTTTTGCTTCAAATTATCGATCCAATAACGATGTGCAGAAATAAAAATATCAGCTGGTTCGCCAAATTCAATGTCATTTATTAATTCTGCTGAAGAATCAAAGCCAATTGAAATAATAACGGCATTTTTTTGTGAATAAATTCGCGAAATTTTGGTCAAAGCGCCAACCATATTTGGTTCGGCTAAAATCGTCAAATTCTTAGGAGAAAGCGCAAAAGAAGACATTGAGCATGAAACAAAAAGCGCAGAAAAGCTGATGAAAAAGCTTATAAATTTTATCGCTGTTTTTAATTTTCTATGCATCTATATTTTTGGTACATATCTCATAAAAAACTACGAGATTGTGTTTAACTATTGATTAGCGCATAAAACGCCACCACATTTTGTGGAGATCTTTTGCAATTATCCATTAATTTGGCATCAAAAGATAATTGCTATATTCTTAGAGAAATTATTTTTTTTAGTCGTTCTAAAAAAGCAAAAACTCACGAAAAAACTAAACCGACAACATTTGTTTGCGCGAATTATCAATGTCATCAAAAACTTCTTCCCACGTTCCCGTAGTAGACGCTTTCGAATATTCCGTCACGCGATTTTCAAAGAAATTCGTGTGTTCAACGCCGTTCAAAATCTCGTCAAGCCAAGGAAGCGGATTGTCATCAATCATATAAATATCCTTCAAACCAAGCTGGTTCAAGCGTCGATCGGCGATATAGCGAATATATCTTTTCACTTCACGCGAAGTTAAGCCTTCGACATTGCCGAATTCAAAAGCCAAATCGATGAACGCATCTTCAAAATGCACAATCGTCGCGCAAGCTTCATAAAGATGTCCTTTAAGTTCAGCGTCCCAAACTTCAGGGTTTTCTTGAACGAAAGTTCTGAAAAGTTTAATGATCGACATCGTGTGCAAACTCTCGTCGCGCACAGACCAAGCCACAATTTGTCCCATTCCTTTCATTTTGCCAAAGCGCTGAAAATTGAGCAAAATCGCAAAAGACGCGAAAAGCTGTAATCCTTCGGTAAATCCGCCAAACACGGCCAAAGTTGTCGCAATATCTTTCTTGGTTTTCACGCCAAATTTATGCATGAAGTCATATTTATCCTTCATTTCTTTATATTTCATGAAAGCCGAATATTCAGTTTCAGGCATTCCGATCGTGTCAAGCAAATGAGAATAAGCCGCAATATGAACGGTTTCCATATTCGAAAACGCCGCAAGCATCATCTGAACTTCGGTTGGTTGAAAAACTTGCGCATAATGTTTCATATAGCAATTATTCACCTCAATATCGGCCTGCGTAAAAAAGCGAAAAATTTGCGTCAAAAGATTTTTCTCTCCCGAAGTCAAATTATGCTTCCAATCGCGCACATCGTCAGCCAGCGGAACTTCTTCCGGAAGCCAGTGAATTTGTTGCTGTTTAAGCCAAGCTTCGTAAGCCCAAGGATAATTAAACGGTTTATAAATCGGTTTTGAATCTAATAATGACATATCAAAAAATAAAATTTAATTAAATTTAAGTGGATTACAATTTTAACTCTTTTTGATTGAATAAAACAAGATGTTTTTTTATAATATTTACTATGCGCAATTAGCGTAGCATTTCGTAAGGATGGCCTCGATTCTTATCGCTAAAACGCTCTATTTTAAAGGATTAGCGCGTCAAACTTCTTGCCTGCACTCACTTCGGTCAAGATAAAATCAAAATCACCAACTTTTATCCTTGACTTTTCTTAAGAATTTCTTACAATTACAAGGTGATTCTATATTAACTCTAAATTTTAAATTATGTCAGTATTAGTCGGAAAAAAAGCCCCAGATTTCACCGCAGCAGCAGTTATGGGAAATAACGAAATCAACGATAAATTCAATTTACACCAATATTTAAACGGCAAAATCGGTGTTTTG
>CAMCFD010000051.1 GCA_945874115.1 Rickettsia typhi
GCGAATTATTTTTCAGCGATTTGCGCCGATCAATCACATTTCTTTTTGAGTGGAAATTTAAAGCAAGAACTTCGTTACGGCGAAAATTCGCATCAAAAAGCGGCAATTTATTCGAACTCGAAAACTGGGATTGTCAACGCCAAACAGCTTCAGGGCAAAGAATTGAGTTATAACAATTTTAACGATTCTGACGCAGCTTATAATTTGGTGATGGAATTTGAAAATCCGGCGTGTGCAATCATAAAACACGCGAATCCGTGCGGAGTTTCAACTGACGAAAACCTGCTAGAGGCTTTCAAAAAGGCGCTCGCGGCCGATCCGAAAAGCGCGTTTGGCGGAATTGTTGCGCTAAATGGCGAAATTGACGAAGAATTGGCGCAAGAAATCGCGAAAATTTTCTTCGAAGTTATTATCGCAAAGTCAATCTCAGCTAAGGCGCAAGAAATTTTGGCGAGCAAAAAAAATCTCCGCGTTTTAATCGCCGACTTTAAAAAAGACGCCAAAAATCAACAGGTGAAATCAATTTCGGGCGGATTTTTAATTCAAGATCAAGACCAAAAAAATATCGAAAAATCTGATTTAAAGCAAGCGAGCATTGCTTCTGCGAGTGATAAAGAAATTGCGCAATTAATTTTTGCGATGAATGTTTGCAAACACACAAAATCAAATGCAATTATAATCGTTAACGACTTTCAAACTGTAGGAATGGGCGCGGGACAAACCAGCAGAGTTGACGCTTGCGAAATTGCTTGCAAAAAAGCCGCAAATTTCGCGACAATTGCGGGTGAAATTGTCGACAAAGCTTCGGGTTCGTTTTTGGCATCTGACGCGTTTTTTCCTTTTGCTGACAACATTGAGATCGCCGCAAAATATGGAGTGAGGGCAATCATTGCGCCGTCTGGATCGATTCGCGATCAAGAAATTATTGACGCCGCCAACAAATATAAAATTGCTCTATATTTCATCTCGACTAGACATTTTAAACATTAATATTGACAATTGATTTTTGAGGGTTAATTTTAGTGTAGATTAAAGTTAAACTCGCAATTATTTTGACTCATCTAACATCGTTTCGCCGGACTTTATTTTTCCTGCGTCGAGTTAGAGTCGTGATTTGCATCAATATTTAATGCAAAAAATTCGAAATAAATTACAATTATGTCTAAGTCTAGAACAAGAAGATTAGAAGAATTAAGGCAAAAAATTCACAACCACATCACAGATAATGATTTGAGTGTTGTTCTTGATTCTCGTGGCGGACTTTATTACGATGAAAAAGGAAGATTTTCATATGTTGATGATAAAGGTGCTAGTTTTTATTTTAAAATAATAGAGGGTGGATTTGATGATTTGGTCGCAGTAAGATTTGGAGACCTTGAGTTTGACTTTGTTAAAACCAATGTTGACCAGATTGGCAATTCTTTCGATATTCTTAATGGTGTTGAGGTTGCTGATGTTCGCCAAGCTGCTCTAACTAGCGTTGTGCGAGGTGATCATCGCCAAGAAGGATCTGGCGCCCTAGGTTCATCGACCCGAGTTGAAGGTGGTTCTGCTTTAGAATTTAAGCCGATTGCGGCTTCGGCGCCAAGACAAAGGCAAGAGGATGGGGGGCGTGATCGAGCTGTGGATTTATCTTCGCGGCCTCGAGTCAGAAAAGCTGCGCCTCGAACCGAAGCTGTATCGGCTGCGGCCAGTGCGAGCGCTCTCGTTGCAAGGCCTGCCAGACATTCAAGTGATCCAGTCTTTCAACAAGATCGCGCCGCTGCTGGGCGCAAGGCGCAAGATCCACTAAGCGCTCTTAACAGAAAAGCTCCGCCGCCGCCACCTCGAGCAAGTCTTCCTCAGCAAAATTACGCGCCTTCATTTCAACGAAGTACTGCAATTTCTCGAGCGCGCAAAGACGAAAGACAAGCTCCGCCACCAGCGTCATCACGAACACGAAGCTTAGAGGAAAGTCTGGCTTCTTTGTCCTTTGCCACATCGCGACTTGCTTCTGCTGCCGCAACCGCAACTCGTGCTGACGGTGGTTTTATATCGCCACCATTCGGAAGGTCAACTGCAGCTTCTAGGCTTGAGTCTTTTGTTCCAGAGTCGTCTCAGCAGGCATGGCTTCCCCCACAATCTTTCTTAGTGGAAGATGAGGAGGAATTGCTTCAGCTTCCGACATTCCGACCTCAGCTGGCGGCGGCTTGGCCAAGCGAATTAGCCGTGAGTTCGCCAGTTGCGTTGGCGCGACCAGAGCCAGCGGCTCGAAGACAGACAGTTTCTGGCGGTGTGCCTCAAGTTAGGCCGCCTCAAGCTGCGGCCAGTGCGAGCGTTTCGCCAGCTTTATCATCGCGCGGACCAGCTTTGCCTCTAGGAAATGGAGAAGATGATGAACTTCCTGAATTGCCATTTGGTTACGAAGGTCAGAGAAGTCAGTCATCAGCAAGTCGCGGTGCTTCGGCTTTGGCGCGAGAAAAGGTCGCGGCGGCAAGGCCGCAAGCGATACCGCCGCAAGATCCCGTGCTAACACAAGTTGCTTTAAAATTTATCAGCGAAATTAAAAAAAGTGGCGCTAATACGATTATTTTTGATTGCGACCAAACGCTAATCTCAGAGCACACTTGGAATGGAGGGATGAAAATTCGTAAACCAATAACCAAAGAAGAGTTGCAATATAAGGGGTTTACTAAAGAAAAATTTGCCGATCTCGAGCTTTTGAAAATCATCCTAGCTGAAGCGAAAAATCAAGGTGTAGATTGTTATGTTTCAAGTCGTCAATTTAGACAAAATGTGCGCTCAATAATGGAAATTGGCGGGATTGATGGTGAATTCAAAGGAATTTTTGGAGGAGATGATCTTGCTGGAAATGAAAATCCAAAAGATGTAAAAGATGTAGATGTTAATCTTGGTTCAAAAGGTGACGTGATTGCAAAAATGTCGCCCCGACAAGATGGTAAGCCAATAAAAGCATTCCTGTTCGACGATTCTTGCACTAGAGAAATGGACAAGATAAATAAAAAAGGACAAGCCTCGAATTTTGTTGATATTATGCAAGATCAAGGCGTTCAAAGTGTGCTTGATTCAATGAGTGATAGAAGTAATCGATCTAATGGAATGAGCTGTGAAAGAGTTTCAAATGTTGCTGATAGAATGAGCGAGGCTCTTTTTTCAAGTCGAGGTGCGTCGGATCAACAAGGCGCTTCGGTCTTTTCGCCGCGCAATGCTCAAGCTTTATCTGGCGCTAATGTTCTTGGCACTGGGCGCAAATAATTAAAAATTATTTCGCCTAAAAGAATAGTCATTAATCATTGTATCGTTTTGCGACAAGTTTTTTTGATGAAATATTTTTGTTTTAATCGCTAATTTAAAGATCTGATTCAAGATTTATTGCAATTATTAAAATATTCTTTGCAAAAAAAATAAATTAATAATTCGATAATTTAAATAAATAAAGCAACAATCTTTGATTGACCTGATGTTAAAAAAATGTTATAATATAAGTAGGAATAAAAATTAATTAATAAATATATGTCAAGAAAACCTGAGTCGGGCAATCCATCTAGTAGAAACCCATCTAGTTCGAGCGTTGTTGTTTCCCCATTAACTTCCGATCCGGTGCAAAATCTTGGTGCGGGGCAAGATATTTACGGAGATGTTTCAGTTGCGCGACCAAGAAGTGCTTGGAGTGATGAAAATAGTGGACGCTCTTCAATAACAACTCCAAGTGGCGGAAGATCTCCGCGAGCCCCATCTGTTGATGGTGAGCGTCTTGGAGCTGCACCGACGATTTATGGAGAAGCGAGGGGTTTGCCTCGACAAACGTCACGAGGCGCAAGAGGAAACTCAGTTTCGCCAGCAGGAGATGGTCGCCCGCTAGTGCCAGCGCGCCCAGCTGGTTTGCCAAGACTTAATATAACGCCAGACATAACTGAAGCTCAACCGTTGGCCGGTCAAGGTAACACAGGCGCCTCGCGAGGTCGTGCTTCAAGTATGAGAATTGGCGGCTTACAGGCGGCGTCTTCTTCAACCGATCCGGTTTCAAAAGGAGAGTTGGAGTTATATAATAATATTAAAGATTATGTCGAGCGTCAAGCGGCTTTGGAAGAAAAGCAAGGTAAATATGATAAAACATCAAGAATTCGATTCAGAAGAAAAGCTAGATTAAAACAAGAGATCGATGTTGAAACCACAAGCTCTCAAGGAGTTTTCGATGAAATTCGAGAGTCTTTTGCAAACTTAAGTGGTGAAGAGTCAATAGGTGCTCTAACTCAATATTTGGACGAGGCTCATCAAGATGCGGTTTCAAAAGAGTCCGCGATTGTGGGTGAGCGCGACAGGGCTAGAAATAGACTTCCGACTTCTGACGCGGTTGTATTGTATTATAACGCAAAATCTAACATCTTAAAAGGCTTGCTTGAAAAACTAACCAAAGATGTTTCTTCGACAAGTCATATTCACCAATCTGTTTCGGCGGCGGTTACTAACTCTAATAATCAATTCATCAAAGATAAACTTCCCCGATTTGTTGATCAATATGCAATTCCTCAAGATGCGGTAAGAAGTGTTCCTAAGTCGAGAGTTGTCACAAGAGGGGCGGATAATTATGACCTTCCTCGGTCTGGAGAGGAAGATAATTATGACCTTCCTCAGCCTTTTGGTGCAAGAGTTGCAGGCGATGAAGTAATGGTAGAAGAAGAGCCTGAGGCTGTTATGCCCGTATATGTTACAGCTGAGCAAGTAAGAGTAGAAGCAAGAAGAGCCGCCGCCGCTAAGTTATCGTCTGGTCCTGATTCACAAAAAAGTCCTTTGGCCTCTCCACCAGCTCTTCCTTCGAGAGCCATGAGTGGTTTGATTCAAAGTTCAAAGGACATAGCCCAGATGCTTGAGGATGCTATTGTCAACGACCCTGTCAGATTATATACGAAATGTAAAAAAGCCGCTCCGGGAAATATTACTCATGGTTCTGAAAGATTTAGTAGAACAAATTACGCTTTTGGAAATAAGGCTTTTATTATCGACTCAAACGCGCAAGGCCCATTTCGTGTTTATCAATATGATCCGGCGACTCAAGAAAATAAACAGCTTTTGACGGCTGAAGATATGAATGGCGTGACAAGATATATAGAAAGGCAAGTTGAGGAAGTTGGATATTTAACGGGGTCTCATCAAGAGGTTATCGGAAAATTGTCGAAAGTCGGTCACTACGCCACTTCAGAAGAAAGCGTGTCTAAATATTATTTCATTGACATTCCGGCCACGCAATTGGCTGCGAATAAAAATCTTTTAGCAGGAGCGACAGATGGGCAAACTGGCTCTAAAATCGCTTTATTGAAAGTTAATAATGGCAATGTTTATCTAATGTCGAATGTTAGTAAGGTTCATTTTCAAGGTTCTTACCTGAAAATTTCTGGAAAACAAGGATTGTTGAGTGAGGCCGCCTGTGGTGAGTTTCAAAAAATTAGAGCGGCGGGTCTAACGAATATGCAGGAAAGAGCTGCAGGTTTTATAGCTGAAAGAGGTGAGGTGGCTAGTCGTCAAGACGCGGCTGCTTCTTCGGCTTCAGTTAGTGCGGCACCTCCGATTGTATCAAGGCGTCAGACTCAGGTTGAATCGCCAGTTCAAGCTGCTGCCGCTGCTTCAGCTTCGAGTGATGTTGCTCCACCTGTTCCGGCTAGGCCTAAATTTACACTGCGCGAGAATCCTCAGGCTCAAGGTCAGGATCAAGCGCCAGCAAGGCCTGCAACGAAAGAGAGGACGTTAGACTTTGCAGCAGAGGTTCGAGCTCCAGTGGTTCCAGCGAAATCCAGAGCTCTTAATGTCTTATCGGAGAGGTCTTCATCAGCATCATCAACGGGAATGGAAAGGGACGGTGGTGGTAGGTCTTAATTATCACACCAAAAGATTTCTTTAGCAAGACGAACCAAAAGGCTTCATCGAAGAAATAGATTTTTATTTCTTCGATCGCACCAAATCTAATGCAAGGGCATATTCTTCTTGCGAATGGAGGGAGGATTTCACTTTCGAATGAGGGGTGCAATTTTCCCTTAATGCGCGGTAGATTTTGCTTCCTAAAGCGGGGCAGAGTTTCTAACTCCGCCCCCACTCTCATGCCAACCTTAAATCACCAAACCTAAATTTTCTAGCAATTAGAATTTACACATCTTTTAAACTCGCTCAAACAAGCGCGTTTAGAGTCGCAACCCGAGAAAATTTCTCCGTCTTGAGTGCAAACTTTTCGACACATTAGTGCGAGCGAGTCAATAAAATGCCCGTCAACATTGAGTGCGGGAACCCTTAAATATTTTTTGATCAACAATTTATCGGCGAGTTCTTTATATTCAATGTCAAGTTCAACCAATGTTTCTGAGTGTTCTGACACAAAAGCGATTGGCACAATAAGTGGGTTTTTATTGTCGAGCGCAACGCGGCGAATTTCTTGCTCAAGGCTTGGAGATGTCCATTTCAGCGGCCCAACTTTCGATTGATAACAAATTATGTGATCGATTTTTTTCTCAAAATCATCGGCAAAAAAACCATCTTTTTGCAAAATTTCGCGCAATTTTTCAAGAATTCTCTGCGCCGATTTTGTGATTTGAAAAACATATGGATCACCGCCATCTATAAGCTTTTGCGGCAATCCATGCGCCGAAAATAAAATGCGAATTTCGCTTAAATTTAAGTTCGATTCCAAAATTTTCTGACGAATTAATTTTGCGTGAGATAAAATAAAATTTTCTTCCTCAAAATAACAGCAAATTTTCTTGACGATTGGCGCGTTTCGAGATTTTTTTGAAAAATTCCCAGTAAGTTTTTTGAAAAATCCGCCATTTTTTTTGTTGTAAGAATTCGCTAAAAATTTATGTAATTCTTGCGAAAAATCATCAAATGAAGAGTCGGTCGTTGCTGTTGAAAATTGCGCATAAAGCGGCAATAAAATAATTTGATCGGGCCCAAAATCGGCAATTTTTTCAATCGCATCACGCGCATTTGGTTGCGAATAACGCATCGCAATAAAAACTTTAAAATTGCCAAAAAACGATAATTCTTTTTCAAGAGAATTGGCTTGCGCACTAGTAATTTCAAGAATCGGCGACTTTCCGCCAATTTGCTCATAAATTTTTCGCGCCTTTTTTTCGCGCCTCGCCGAAATAAATTTCGCCAATAAAAAACGCAAAGGTTGCGGCAATGAAATTATGGCGTGATCGTTAAACAAATTAAACAGAAAAGGCTTAACCGCCTCAAGATTTTGCGGTCCGCCCAAATTGAAAAGTACAATCGCGATTTTTTTATTTTTTAGCATAAAAAGCTTTTTTTTTAATTTATCTTCAATTAATCTAATACCATATAATAGCGGCAAAATTTAAATAATCTATTTTAAAATATGATAAAAAAAGTTGAAGAAGTCAAAAATAATCCATTAGTTAGTTTTATGAAAAGTAATAAAAATAACGCGAAAGCACAAAAATCTGGCGCGAATAATTCTGGCAAAAAAGATTCATTTTCGGCCAAAAAAAAAGATAAAGACAAGGACGAAAACGGAAATGTTGATGAAGATTTGTCTGACGAAGAAAAGCTCGAGCAAGCCAAAAAAGAGTCGAATTCGAAAATGCAAAATGTTGATAAAGTCGGCATGATCCGCAAATTAATCCTTGAAACCATCGTAAAATATGTTTTTATGATCGCGATTTTGGTCGGTTTTGCGATTTTAGTGATAAAAGCCGCACCTTTAATTTTTGCCTTTTTTCACGGACTTATCTCAAAAGTGATTTTTGGCTCGATAACATAAAAACGTTGGTTTTTGTCGAAAAATAGGCAAAGATTAACAAGTTTAGCCAAAAAATAGCCAAAATTATCGATTTCTAATAATTCAACAATTAATGAAATCAAAAAGAGCTTATTATGAAAATCACAGCATTTTTTGAAAATTTGGTAAAACGAAATTACTACAAAATAATTCGCTAAAAAACTCAAAATTTCCAATTTGACTTTTAGTAAAATATCATTAAAATAACACAATCAATTAAACAAAATTTAAGAAAATGTCGAAGAAAACAAAATTGGGACATAACTCAAAAGTCGTCGAAAGCTTGACAAAAAAAGATCTGCTCAAGTTTTATGAAGAAATGTTGCTCATCAGACGCTTTGAAGAAAAAGCCGGCCAACTCTACGGAATGGGCTTAATCGCGGGTTTTTGTCATCTTTACATCGGGCAAGAAGCAATCGCAAGCGGAATGCGCCACACAATGATTGAGGGCGACAAAGTCATCACAACTTATCGCGATCACGGCCACATGATTTCTGCGGGCTCTGACCCAAAAAGAATTATGGCCGAGCTTATGGGCCGTAAAGACGGCGGTTCGAAAGGCAAGGGTGGTTCGATGCATTTATTCGACCTTGAAAAACATTTTTATGGCGGCCACGGAATTGTCGGCGCGTCGGTTCCAATTGGCGCGGGGCTTGCTTTTGCGGACAAATATCGCGGCACAAATAACGTCACTTATTGTTATTTTGGCGATGGCGCGGCTCATCAAGGTCAAGTTTATGAAAGTTTCAACATGGCGAAATTGTGGAATTTACCCGTTTTGTTCATAATCGAAAACAACCACTACGCGATGGGAACATCACAAGCGCGCTCTTCTTCGGTTGACGAGCTTCACAAACGCGGCGTCGGATTCAACATTCCCGGAGTAAAAATTAACGGAATGGACATTTTTGAAGTTATCAAAGAAGGCCAAAAATGCGTAGATTTCGTGCGTGGCGGAAATGGCCCAATGCTTCTTGAAATGGATACTTATCGCTATCGCGGCCATTCAATGTCAGACCCTGCGACCTACAGAACAAAAGAAGAACTCAATTGCAAAAAAGAACTTGATCCAATTGACACGCTTCGTGCCCACATTTTAAATGAAAAAATTGCTAAAGAAGACGAAATTAAATCAATCGATGGCAAAATTAAAGAGCAAGTTAATGACATCGTAGAATTCGCCAAAAACAGCGAAGAGCCTAACGAGAGCGAATTAATGACCGAGATTTATAAGAATTAATTGTTTGTAAAATTAATAAATTATTGGAATTTTTAAGATGAGTTTTTCTTAAATTTTACGAGAAGTTATTATTAAAAAATAACCCGCAGCCAATCTAAATAAGAAAAGATTTGCTGATACACCGTCGAGAATCCTTTAAAATGGCATCTTGACAAATATTTTAATAAAACTATGACACTTAGAAAACTTACAGTTCGAGAAGCCCTCCGCGAAGCGATGGCAGAAGAAATGCGCGCCAACAAAGATGTTTTTGTGATGGGCGAAGAAGTTGCTGAATATAACGGTGCTTACAAAATCACGCAAGGTTTGCTTGATGAATTTGGCCCAAAACGCGTGATCGACACTCCAATTACCGAGCACGGATTCGCGGGTCTTGCGGTTGGCGCGGCCTTCTCTGGCCTTCGACCAGTTGTCGAATTCATGACTTTCAACTTCGCAATGCAAGCAATTGACCAAATTATTAACTCCGCGGCCAAAACTTGTTATATGTCGGGCGGACAAGTTAGTTCTCCGATGGTGTTTCGCGGACCAAACGGCGCGGCTTCACGCGTCGGTGCTCAACATTCGCAATGTTACGCCGCTTGGTATGGCGCAATTCCTGGTTTAAAAGTTGTTGCTCCTTACTCTGCTGCTGATTGTAAAGGTTTGTTGAAAGCCGCGATCCGCGACCCGAATCCCGTAGTTTTTCTTGAAAACGAAATCACCTATGGTTTTTCTTTCGAAGAAGAATATGACGACGATCATATCGTTGAAATCGGCAAGGCCAAAGTGCTTCGCAAAGGAAGTGATGTCACAATTATCGCATTTTCTCTCGTCGTAAAATATGCGCTTGAAGCCGCAGAAGAGCTTGCCAAAATCGGAATTTCTGCCGAAGTTATTGATTTGCGCTCAATTCGTCCAATTGACCGCGAAACGATTGTCAATTCCGTGAAAAAAACTCACCGTTGCATCACGGTTGAAGAAGGCTTCCCGTTTGCTTCAATTGGAAGCGAAATCGCCTCAATTTTGATGGAAGAAGCTTTCGATTATTTAGACGCGCCCGTGAAAAAACTTGCGAGCGTCGACGCTCCATTGCCATACGCCGCGAACTTAGAGCGTCTTGCGTTGCCAAAAATGGTCGACATAATTAACGCGGCAAAAGAAGTTTGTTATCGCGCATAATTTGCTTTTGAAAACCAAGGAGCTTGACCACGAAACGTTTGGCGCGGCCGCAAATTGTTTAGCTTTTAGTTTAACGAAAAAACTGTTCACTTTAAAGGTTTTTTCAAACATTGTTCTCATTTCTACGAAAAAAGAAATTTTGCATCATTGCCCTAGATTCAAGCTTTCGCAGGAATAATAAATTATAAAAAACTTTAAGGCGAAAGTTCTCTAAAAAAGTTATAATTGTCTCAAAAAATTTAGCAAATTCGTCAAATCTTGAATTTATGACGCTTTACAATTTTGTCAAAAAATACAATATTTCCAAAACTCTTTTTGTCACTTATTTTACATTTTTT
>CAMCFD010000052.1 GCA_945874115.1 Rickettsia typhi
GCCGTTTGATTCACACGCACCAATTTCTTTGATAATTTCAACTAATTTTTTGCCTTGAGTTAAGTCAATTTCAAGCGATTTTTCTTCAAATGCATTTGAGTTTTTTGCAACAAAAATCTCGCGCGCTTTTTGCAAAGCCGCTTTCGCAGCCTCTTCGCCGTGACAAATTTTCGTCGTTTCAAAAGCCAAAATTTCTTTCGCCTGATTAATTTCTTGACCCTGCAACTTTTCAAGATTGGCGATTTCTTCGCGGCTTAAATCGGTGAAAAGCTTGATGAACTTTATCGTGTCAGCGTCAGTTGTGTTTCTGAAATATTGGAAATAATCAAAAGCCGAAAGCATTTTTTCATCAAGCCAAACTGCTCCATCAGCGGTTTTACCCATTTTTTTCCCGTCGGAGGTTGTTAGGAGGGGGGATGTTAGGCCGAAAACTTTTTCATTAGATTCTTCAATTAACTTAGATAAAGCCTTAAAATCACTCGAAACGCGCATTTCAAAAGCAGGATTGTGTATATCGTTAAGAATTCTTTGACCATCATTTTTTGCTTGAACAAGAAGATCCAAATTTTCTATGTGTTTATCAAAAGATTCGTGTATCTTGCTATTAGATTTTAATAATTCTTTAGCTTTTGGTTCATTCGGAAAATCACTAATAATTTTTTCAATAACTTGCTTTGTAGCTTTCCCTACCTCATCAACCGCAACTCTCCGCGTCAACTCCACCCCATTGACAATATTTCCCCACTGATCAGACCCGCCAATCTGTAAACGGCAGCCATAATTTTTGTTAAGCTCATAAAAATCATAAGCTTGCAAAATCATATAGTTAAATTCGAGGAATGAAAGTGGCTGGTTGCGCTCGAGTCTAAGCTTGACAGAATCGAAAGTTAACATTCGGTTCACAGAAAAATGCTTGCCGAAATCGCGCAAAAAATCGATGTAATTTAAATCTTGCAACCAATCATTATTATTGACCAAAACCGCTTTCGCCGCGCTTGAATTAGCGTCGAAATCAACGAATTTCGCTAAAGTATTTTTTATTCCGTTAAGATTTCGCGCGATCCCCTCTTCGTTTAAAATTTTGCGCGCCTCGTCTTTCCCACTCGGGTCACCAATTTTCGTAGTCCCGCCTCCAAGCAACACCAGCGGGCGATGGCCGTGTTTTTGCAACATGCGCAAAATCATAATTTGAATCAGACTTCCAACATGCAGCGACTCTGCGGTGCAGTCAAATCCGATATAGGCGGTGATTTTTTGGCTCGCAAGCAAATTATCAAGCTCGTGCGTATGTGTGATTTGTGCAATAAATCCGCGCCATTCAAGCTCTTGCAATAATTCTGATTTAAAATTTTTCGTTTCCATATCTAGTTTTCTTAACAAATTAAAATATGTTATATTATAACATTATAAAACCAAGCTAGTTATATTGATGTTTGCTTTTTTTGCGATAAAATGGCCCCGCAATTTCTTGCGCTAAACTCACCAATTTTTTCTTCATTTGGCGGTTTTCAATCATATTAAATGCGCGAATTAATGGCAAAATTTCTTTATTCATCTCAATTTCGTCTTTTTTGAGCTTTTTTTCACCGACAATTTTATAATTATAATGTCGCCCTTCAGATTTCAAGCCTTCGAAAAATGAATTTACGGGTTTATTTAAAATTTGCGAAAACTCGAATAATTTTGAAGCGCTGATTTTATTTTGCAAAGATTCATATTTTTGAATTTGCTGAAAACTTACTCCGCACAGTTGCCCCAGTTGATCTTGCGACATTCCAAGTGAAACTCGAAACTCCTTCAATTTCTTAGCAATATGCTCATCAGCAGGGCTAAATTTTCGAAAAGACCTCATTTTTGTGGTGTTTTATACTTATTATCAAAAATAATGCGATGACCGCTAAGAGCAATAATAGCGCGAAATATTTAAAATGCGAGAAAATTGTTTCTGGTGTTTTCTCGACCAAATTCACGTCAATAAAGCCTTCATCGTTAAGTGCGATTTGTTTTTGCACTCGACCAAGCGGATCAATATATGCCGTGATTCCAGTGTTTGCAACGCGCGCGAGCGAAATTCCATATTCAACAGCACGCATTTTCGTCATGTTATAATGTTGATAAGGGCCCGAACTCACGCCAAACCAAGCGTCATTCGTCACATTTACCAATAAATCTGGGCGATTTTGTCGGTCAATTATTTTGTTCGAAAAAATCACTTCATAACAAATTAGCGGAGAAAACTTCAAGCCTTTCATTTCAAGGGTTTTCGGACCCTCGCCTTCAGAGAAACCAACTCCGCCACCAGTAATTTTTTGTAAAAATGGCAACATTTTTTCGAACGGAATATATTCGCCAAACGGCACCAAATGGTGTTTATCATAATGTTGCATTTCGCCGGTTTTTTCAATCGCAAAGACCGAATTATAAGCCTCGCTGACATATCCATATCTATCAAAATTAATCCGCAACGCGCCCGTAATCAAAAATCCATCATCAGGAATTGCCTCATTTAATTTCGCGATCAATTCTTTATTTTCGCCAATCGGATAAGGTGTGGCGGTTTCAGACCAAATCACCGCCTTAATATTATCTTTATTTTGCGCATTTGAAATATCGATATGCTTTAAAAAATTCTGATATTTTTTGAGAGGATTCCATTTTAAATCTTGCTTAATATTGCCCTGAACAAGGCGTATTTGTTGGCTTGAAACTTTTAGCTCGGTGTTTTTTATGCGATAAAATCCAAAAGAAATATTGGCGACAAAAACCGCAAATACAATTGCTAAAAATATTTTTCCTGATTTCGATTTATCAAAAAATGCGACCGGAGTTAATGAAAATAAAACGGCAAAAAAACTCAAGCCATAAATGCCGAAAATGCTGGCGCTTTGTATTGCAAAGCTAGAGAACATAAGGCTATATCCGATTAAGTTCCACGCAAAACCAGTGAATAAAATTGAGCGCAAAGCTTCAAAAATAATCCATAAAATTGCAAAAACTAGAATTTTTTCGTAAGTAAATTTCACGTTAAATTTGACGCATATTTTTTTGTAAACGACCGAAAGAAGTGCGAAATATAGCGCCAAAACCGCCGGAATAATGGTGAGGCAAAACGGAATTAGCCACGCGAATTTTTGCGCGTCGACCAAAAGCGAGATCGCAATCCAATAAATTCCCGCCAAAAAATATCCAAAACCGTAGCAAAGCCCGATATAAAAAGACGATTTTGCATCATTAGATTTTTTTTCAAGAAGTAAAAAAAATGAAGAAATTGAAACTATTGACGCAATAAAAAAATCGAACGGCGCGAAGGCAAAAGCACTGATTAAGCCCGCGAATAAAGCGGCAATAAATCGGTTTTGTAAAAGTTTATTTTCTGACATAAATTTCAAAATCATATAAAAGTTTTTGTTTAGATTGGGGTATTTTATCAAATTTGTCACGCTTTATTTTTATTGATTTTTCCTTTTCTTTAAAGGTTAAAATGCGATTTTTAAAAGCAAAGTTTTTCACGAATTTTGCTCTAAAAATCTTATCACGCAAATAATATTCAAGCAAGTTAATATGACATCGATCCTTCATAATCAAGAAGTCTACACTGTTATTTACAAAAATAATTTTAATATTTTTATTGTCAACTTGTCGCTTTAAATCTTCAAATAAATAGTCGAATACGAATAAACGATCGACATTTTTCAAAGAAAATAATGAACCAATCTCTTTATTATCAAGCGCTGGCGGGTCATAAATAAAAGCAACCGCATATTTTAAATAATTTATTTTCTGCAAATAAATATAAGAAGGATAAGCGTTGGCGATCCAATTTGAAATAACCACATAACTTTCTTTTTCATTTTTAGCATAGGTTTTTACTGCGCTCGCCATGCCGTCAGAAAGCGCGTTTGGAGAAATAAAATCTCCGTCTTTTTCTATAACTTGCCGCACTGAATTAAAATATAAATAGCCATAATATGAAGCAACTGCAATATATGTGGCCGTAAACAAAACAGAGAATTTATGCAGATTTTTTTTATAATTTATTTCAAAAATTATAAGAAAAATCAAAAAGGAAATTATATTAATTAAAGATTGATAATTTTGATTCAAATTTCTTAGAGAAAAAATTGAAATTGCCGCAAAAATTATAAGCAAAACTATATAACAAAAAAACTCTTTAAGCTTTATAAATCGAGACTTTAGTAGATAAATTAAGCAAGAAAAAATTATCAGCCACCAAATATTTAAAAGTGAAAAAATAACTTTAAAAAAGTTTTGCGAATCAAAAATTGGAATAATTATTAGCGACAAAATAATAAATTTATTTTCATTAAAATTGAAATATTTCGAGGTGAAAAAATCATAAGAAAATTTTAATAAACAAATCGTTGATATTCCATAAAATATTGCTTTCTGATCAATTGTAGCAAGGTTTTCTACAAGCAAAAGAGTTGATGAGGCCGCAAAAAATAACAACAAAATTCTATCTTGATAATTCGTTTTTTTATATAAAAATAATGGTGAAATTAGCAATAAAATCGAAATATCATTTGCTGAAATTTTAGCTAAATTATAAATAAAATTATCAATTTTTGCATAAGAAGAATATAATTCTGACCACATAGGAACCATAAATTCAAGGAACTCGGGCGTATATTTTAACATAAAATTAAAATATAAAAGCAAAATTGCAACAGCAGTTAATTTATCAATTTCGACAAAAAACTTAAAAGATTTCATTTGAAAAAACCTATAAGTTTCGATAAAAATTACAAAAATTATATAGTGCGGCTTTATGCACGCAATCAATCCCATCAAGCATCCTTGCAACAGAAGCTCGCTTTTAGTTAATTTTCTTTCACATAAAGAAAATGCGATGTATACAAAAAGTAAAATTAATAATAAGGTCGTTTTTGTGCCGAATTCACCAATCGACAGTGCACTTATTCGAAGGAAAAAGGCGAGAAAGAAAGATATGATTATGAGATTTTTATAGACTTTATTTTCCTTAAAAAACTCACTTTTGTTCAAAATTCTATTAGCGTAAAAAATCGATATTAATGCCGATAAATTCACAAAAATCTCACTAATAATTATTGTGTTAATTTTTGTTAACAAGGATATTTTGTGGAAAAATGCATAGAGATAAAACGACAATGGGAAGTTGCTTTCGAAAAAATCATAATAATATTTCTGCCCTTCGAAAACTTTTTTGCCATAGTCAATATAAAAACCAGTATCCGACCCAATATCAATGGTTGAGCGCAGAAAAACACTCAACGAAAAAATACAAAAACAGATGAGCAACGTAAAATTTTGCTCATGATTTTTTAGCATCGATGTTAATTTTAATAATTTTTCCTTCATTATTTTCTTATATAAACCTCAAATTCTTGTGATCTTATTTTCTCACTTTTAAGCTCAACTTCTGAAATTTTTTGCTCGTTAAAATTCGTCAATTTTTTGACATCAACCAAATCATAAATCTCATCTAAAAACTCATAATTTTCTAGAAAAATTCTACGAAATTCTTCATCTTGAAAATAATATTCCAAAAATCCGATCGTACATTTTGTTTTAAAATAACCACCCTTGTTGATGAAAATTAATTTATTTTTCTCATTCTTCATTTGCTCCTTAAGCCTTAAAAACAAATAATCTATGGCCTCTTTATGTTTTGCAGATTTATAATAGAAAATTTCACTTTCATTTGAGTCATTTATATTTTGAAATAGCGCCAAAAAGTGATGAAATGGCAATTTATTTTGCTTATCCGCATATAAAAAAGCTGGCTGTAAATCATAAATAGCGTCAGAAATAACAAGAACATCTTCGTCTTTTTTAACATATTTTTTTATCAACTCAATTCTTTTTTCATTCATATTGTTTGGGGATTTTAAAAACGCTCCGTTCAAATTATCGTAATTATATATTGATGTGAAAATCAAATTTAGCAAATATGACAAAGCCATCAAAATCAATGCCAGACGCGACCTTGTAAAATAATCATTGCCATTATTTTTCTTAAATATCCAGTTTAATTTTAAAGAAATTAAACTCGCCAAAGCGCAAAAATGCCACGCAAAATCACTGTTAACATAAATCAAAATGACTGAAATTAAGGCAAGAATAACTGGGACGGGCCGAAAATCGCGCCTAAACAATAATATTATCCACCAAAAATAACACAAGCTAAAAGCAAGATTAAATGTACTTCTTGGATCAAATTGCGGAATTAAAATCAATAGCAAAACCAATATCCAATCTCTAGAAAAATTAACTTTCTTTTCCTTAAAAACTTGATAAATCATCAACAAAATCAACGGAAATGCGAGTGAAAAAATTATAAAACGCTGATCAAATCCACCTATAAATTCACTCAAAACAATAATTTGCGCAGAAAATGTCGCAAGCAACAAAGGCTTCACATTGTCTATTTTCTTGATTTGGTCGCTTAATAGAATTATTAACAATAAAATTACAAAAATATCTCCTTCTAATACGCAAGAAACTCCAGAATAATCATAATCGAAATATAGAGCGACAAAGCTTGGCAGAAATTCAAAATATTCTTTAATGAAAGTCGCCATCAAGAATAAATAAAAAATTACAACGAAAAAAGCTACAACATTATTTAGAGAAAATATAATTTTTGCGATATTAGATTTTTTATAGCAATCTTGAATTTTTGCAAGCTCGAAAACCGCGATTAATAAGGCATAATGAGGTTTTAGGCAAATCAATAATCCCGCCAAAATTCCTTCTATAATTTTCAATTTTGACGAGTTAATTCGCCAAAAATTACAAGCAATATATGGAAACACTAAAGCAAGAAAAAAGCTCGATTTAGTCGCATATTCATTGAATTGCATCGTATAAATTCTGAAGAAATAGGCAAAACAAAACGCTATCAAAATAAATTGCAAATGAAATGGTAATCGCTCGCGACCTTCAAAATAAGAGCTTGGAGCTTTTATATTCCTATAAAATCCTAATTTTTTACACAAATAAAGTAATATTGATTTTGCCTTCAAAAGCAATTTTTTTGCGCCTTTTTCCTCGCCTTTTAAATTTAATTCATAAGCAAAAACCATTATTTTATAAGACGAATAAACAGAGACAACCCCAGTCAGATTGACAAAAAACTCAACCACGAATATTGTGTTTAAATTAAAAACATTAGAAAAATAAACCGGAATCGTCATTAAATAAAGGGACAAGGGAAAATTATTTTCGAAGAAATCGTAATAATATTTTCCACCTGAAAGAATTTTTTGTGCCATTTCTATAAAAACCGCGCTGTCGTGACCAATGTCTCGAGTTGAGCGAATTAGGACACTAGCCAAAACTATTGAAGCGCAGCTGAAAAATAAAAAATGTTGAGAATTGAAGAAGTTGCCGGTTTTTTTTGCAACAAAAGAAGTTAATTTTTCAAAACTTTTTGTAAAAAAATTTTGTAGCTTTTGACCAAAAATCAGTCTTTTTTCCTCGATAATTTTTTGTATTTCAATAATATCAACCTTCATTTGAATAAAAATAGTTGCATAAACCTCATTTTTAGCAAAATTATCTTTATAAAACAAGAAAAAGCTTGAAAAAAAGTCATCATTTCTCACAAAATAACTGGAATTTTGTAAATTATCAACTATAATTTTTGTATAATTAATAACCAAAAATTTATGACAAACGCAAAATCGATAACAATTGCTTATGGCGACGGAATTGGCCCCGAAATTATGGACGCAACAATCGCAATCTTAAAAGAATCTGGCGCTAAACTTGACTTTAGCGTTATTGAAGTTGGAAAAAATATCTACGAAAAAGGCTTCAATTCGGGCTTAATGCCTTCAGCTTGGCAAGATTTGGCAAATACTCGCGTGATTTTGAAAGCGCCAATCACAACTCCGCAAGGCGGCGGCTATAAAAGCTTGAACGTGACAATGCGAAAAAAACTCGGATTATTCGCTAACATTCGCCCAGTTTCATCATTTTCACCATACGTCGCCACACAATTTCCGAAAATGGATTTAGTAATCGTGCGCGAAAATGAAGAAGATTTATACGCCGGAATCGAACATCGCCAAACTGACCAAAGCTATCAATGCTTGAAAATAGTGACTCGCGAAGGTTGTGAAAAAATTGTGCGCTATGCATTTGAATATGCGATTGCTAATGGTCGCAAAAAAGTCAGCTGTTTTTCGAAAGACAACATCATGAAAATGACCGACGGTTTATTTCACAAGGTTTTCGATGAAATTGCTAAAGAATATCCACAAATTCAAAATGATCACTACATCATCGACATAGGAACGGCGCGCCTTGCGGCCAAGCCAGAAATTTTTGATGTTATTGTTACCATGAATTTATATGGCGATATTATTTCTGATGTTGCGGCCGAAATATCAGGCTCGGTCGGGCTTGCCGGCTCTGCAAATATCGGCGAAAATTATGCCATGTTTGAAGCAATTCACGGCTCAGCGCCCGACATTGCCGGCAAAGACATCGCCAACCCTTCAGGGCTAATAAACGCCGCGGTAATGATGCTGACGCACCTTGAGCAATATGAAGTCGCAAGCAAAGTCAGAAACGCCCTCTACAAAACTATTGAAGACGGAATTCACACCGCCGACATTTTTAACGAAAAAACCAGCACAAAAAAAGTTGGCACAAAAGAGTTCGCCAAAGAAGTGGTAGCAAGACTTGGACAAAATCCACAAAAACTTCCTGTCGCAAATTTTGCCGCAAAAGAAAAATCATCTTCATCGCGAACTTCTCATAAAACTGAAGCGCAAAAAATCAGCGAAAAATCTTTGATTGGCTTCGATTTATTCATCGATTGGCAAGAAAGCTTTGATGACTTGGTCGCGCTTTTAAACAATCTTGAAAGCGAAAAATTCGAGATAAAAACAATCAGCGCCAAAGGCTTGCTGTTGTGGCCATTGATCGATAAAAATGAAGCTCCCGATTATAAAAAAGGCTTAACAATTTTGCGCTTTATCGGCAAAGGAATTTCGGGCAAAAACAGCCACGATATTATTGACGCAAATAAATCTATTTCGAAGCAAGATTTAATTGAAATGCTAGAAATTTGCAACACCGCAAAAATTGATTTTGTGAAATATGAAGGACTTTATTTATTCGACAAGAAGCCAGCTTATACAGCGACTCAGGGCGAATAAAAATTCGAGAAAATTTTTATGACAAGAATTATCGGTGTCGATCCGGCCTTGACCAAAGCGGGCTGGGGCATAATTGAAGTTAAAGGAAACAGCTTTAAATATATCGCGTCAGGAACAATAAAAACTGACGCCAATCTCGATTTAACAAGGCGTCTACATCATCTACATCAAGAATTAATTTTGGCGATTCAACTCTATAAACCAACCGAGGCTTCGGTTGAAGAAACTTTCGTCAACATGAATCCAATCTCGTCGCTAAAACTCGGACATGCCCGCGGAAGCCTAATGTTAACGCTTGGTCTTTGCTCAATTCCTGTTTTTGAATATTCCACCACCGCGATAAAAAAATCAGTTGTCGGAGTTGGTCGCGCCGAAAAACAACAAATTCAGGCGATGATAAAAATTTTATTGCCACTCAACAAAGCACAAGGCGAAGATGAGGCAGACGCCTTAGCCGCGGCCATTTGCCACGCCAATAATAAAAGATGTTATTAATTCATTTCAAGGAAAATGCAAAAAATTATCGCGCGAAATAAACAAGAAATGAGTGATTTTGCAAAGTCTCAAGCCAATTCTTCATCGCCAAACCAAATAATCGGCCTCAAAGGAACGCTCGGCTCGGGAAAAAGTTTTTTCGCAAAAGAATTTATCAACGAAATTCAAGATGAAAAAACCGAAATTTTAAGCCCAACTTTTAATTTAGTTTATTCTTACGACACAAAAAAAGGCGAAGTTTTTCATTTCGATTTATATCGATTAAAAACTGCGCAAGAGCTTGAAAATATTGGCTTTTTCGATGCTTTAAAAAATGGAATTTGCTTAATTGAGTGGCCGCAAATTGCACAAAATTTTTTGACAAAATTGCCAAATTACACAGAAATTGAGATTGAAATAAAAAAAGAAGATGAATCGCGAATCATAAAAATAATTTAATTTTCGCCGCCACTTTTATCAAGCCGCGATAATTTCGCAACTTAAAAAGACCCGTTTAGCACAATTTTTTCTTCTGCGTCATCTTTAAAACTCATTAAATCAAAACTATAATCAAAAATTTCTTTCGCATAATTATCACGCGCCATAAAAGTCTCACAACCAACAATCACCGCACTTAGCGAATGTTCACCACGTTTCGCAGTCGCCATCAAATTAAACCCCGCTTTTGACGTAAATCCGGTTTTAAATCCGCTCGCCCCTTCATATTTTGCCAGAAAATTATTGTGCGTAACATATTTTTTATCCCTATACACAAATTCTTTTTGTCCGAAATATTTTCGATATTGTGGGAATTTTTTTTCAGTCGCAATTAAAAGCCGAGCCAAATCATAAATCGTACT
>CAMCFD010000053.1 GCA_945874115.1 Rickettsia typhi
AATTTGACAACGATTTCGTTGAACCAAGTCCAACCTTCGGGGCCAACAAAAAGATAAATTAAACCTATTTTTACGACTCTACTTATAAGGTCACTGATGCTGGCATCAGTTATTCCCATTAAATAAGTCACCCCATAAAATGAAAACATAATAATTAAACACATTGAAAGAATCGCCTGATATCTTGCATCGCCAATGATAAGGCGATAAATTCTTTCAGCTTGGCCAATTTTCGTACCGTCTTTCGAGCCGTCCATGACTTCAATTACGGGGGTTACGACGTCGTTGACGATTCTTGAAATGCTGCTTCCTGGGTTTTTTACCCTGACGGTGACGTAATATTTTCCGGAATTGTTAGAATATTTATCGGCACAAATAAATTCTCGAGTGCAATCTTTGTCGGCATGGTCACAGGTTAATCCTGAATCGGTATTTTTCTTGCAGAGTGTAGCACCGCCGGCTCCGAGGATTGATATACCGTCTCTTACCGCCGGATTTTTTGATTGCGGGTTAGAGACATCGCAATCACTTGGGCGATATTTGCTGTTATTGATTAAAATTCCGTCATATGGAGCTTGGTTATCAGCAGTCTTGTCAATGACTCGACTTGGATTTTGTATGTCGCAAGTTGCGTTTTCAGGATCTCTAATTTTGAACGATAATTTGATTAGTGTAGGGTCGAGAGTTTGATTACTGTGACAATAATAAACATCGCCAATGAGGGCATTTACACATTCTCCCGAGCCGCTGGTTGGAGCTTTTATGCGGATTAACGTTCCGTAATCATCAAAGTTGAACGCGGTTTTGGTACGCGATTTTATATCGCCCGGTATCGGATCTTCCACTTTCACAACTTCAGGCTGGTCAGCCATTTGCACCGGAATAGTGTTATTTCTGCAATCAACGCTGGTTGCAGAACTTTCAGAACACAAAATTGCTTCTAACCAAGAGCCATTCATGAAATCAAGATAACTCGCAAGATTAACTTTAAAGCCACTCGAGCCATTATAAGAAGAGCCTGACGAATTATTATCACCGTAAAAAGCCGAAGTGTCTTTGAAATTATCACCATCTAAAAATATAAATTTTAACCTTCCAGCTTGAGGAATGTTAATCATTCTGTTGACCGTAAATATTATGTTGTTGTTATATTTTTTATCAGTCAGGCCACTGTTTTTATAATCAACTAAATTTCCGTAAGTGCCATTAAATGCACCAAGTTCCTTGGCGCCTTTTGCGAATTTATCATCACCGAGGAGTGTTGAGGTAAAGCCAGTTATTGGAATATTAGAAACTCGGCCGCGATAATTTTCAAGGTCGTAACAAAATGAAACGTTCGGCTGGTCAACAAACGGCGATTGTAGGGCGCTCGCCATTCTTAAATCAGAACAACTGTCGCATTGCGCTTGACTATAAACTGATCCAGCCTGAATTTTGCAGGCCGCACTTAAGCTTCCTAAAGAACAGTTGGTTCTAGTATATTTAGGATTACTGTTTGCATCGCCGTCCGTACAAGTAACCGGCTTATAGCATTCTTGATTTGGACAGTATGAAATATGTTGACTGTCAAAACATTCTGAGGCGGTTTCTTCGCAACCTATTAAATTGCCGTTATTATATTTAGATAAACATTTTGGGTTCTTTACTTCGTCAACGCCATATCCTCTGCAAAGCAACGCTGGACGAGGGTCGATTCTCATCGCCATGCCAATTCCGCATTCTCTAGGGCCGCCGGACGAATCCCAGCTTTTGTTCCAGCTTTCGGGCGAAAAGCGAATAACCTGCCCTTTTCGCACAAAAACCTTCTTCGAGCCCGCGTCAATCGAGCCACTATCCCACAAAGAATTGGAGGCAAGAGCAGGAACTGCAAAATTATTTAAAGGATCTTCATTTGATAGAAAATTTCCATATTCATAGAAATCTGCTAAAAATGATGCATTGATATTAGTGTGACTTCCTTGAGGATTAACTATTCGCGCGTTAA
This sequence comes from Rickettsia typhi, assembly GCA_945874115.1. Classification (GTDB taxonomy): domain Bacteria; phylum Pseudomonadota; class Alphaproteobacteria; order Rickettsiales; family UBA1997; genus CAMCFD01. The sequence continues at coordinate 1,985 of CAMCFD010000053.1, forward strand.
TATTGCAACTTCCGCCAGTCATCGCACCCAAAATGGCAAATGAAACCAATCCAGATCTTCCGACCATTATATCGTGATATTTCGCGAATTTAACCGCCATCGCTCTGCCACAACTAGCGCTATTTCCTGAGCCATCGGTGTAAGTCGCCGGATTTTGTTTTACCAAGATCTGTTGCCCGACCTCGACTGATATGTGCTCAGAGCTCCAGCTTGCGTTCTTGACAGAAACCGTGTGAGCAGAAATGTCGCCACTTGAACTTCTGACAACCACCTCTAAATTTCCGTCACAATCAGCATTGGTCAGAAGATTTCGAAACGAAACCTTGGCCGCAACCGCACTGGTTATTGCGACATCATTAGATAAGTCTCCGACAATTCTACCTTTATCGGGAGAAACCGCACCAGCACCTTCGCACGAGGTGTTTCGACAATCAACCCCGTCGAAAGGGTCGGTTTGATCGGGCTCAAGTCCGTCATTGCTCCATCTTACCATGCCACCATAATAACCAAGAGTGCCCGATCTTTCGGCCGAAGTTAGTGGAAAAACTTGATTAACCAACGCGTCACTAGAAAGCGGATATCCATTACTTTGATAGCTTTTATTTTGACAAGACGACTCTCTTATATTTACACCCTTATAAACGCATTCCCACAAATTAGGATCGGGAAGAAGTGGAACGTTTATCGAGCCGGCCTTTTCGTTGCTTTGCTTATTATCAAAATCATAGTTAACGGGATGAGTTATTAGATAGGCAACCAACCTTCTTGATGCATTAAAAACAACGCCTTCATTATCCGTGGCACTTCCTGCCCCAACCTTTCCAATTGGAGTCGTGCCACCATTCGGACTTGATCCATCATTAACTTGACCACTGAAAGAAACCGTCAACATTTTGTCAGCGTTCAAGTCAATAACGCGATTTGACCATCCATCATTAAATGATTGCGGCATAAAACTATCAGATTTGACGAAAATTTCAGGATATTCAAATTTGTCGCCCAGCGTGATTGCGCCCGTGGCTCGAATTTTAATTTCAGAATTTGGCCGAAGAGTCACACCGCCACTTATGCCATTTTTTTTAATGCTGGTCGCCTTCCAAGTTGGCTCGGCAGTAAGCGAACCCGGAGAACTTAAGTTGACATTGCAATCAGAAATACATTGATTTACGCAAAGATTTTGAAATTTCGGACTAGGCAAGCCCTTACAGCCAGAGCTGCTGGTTTGTGATACGCCGGTTTCGTCATAAATAGTAACGCTGCCACTTATTATACAAGTTTTTAGACCACTGCCCTGCGACGAGTCGGTCATTGGCTTTCCAGAGTCGAAGTTGCAGGCCTCAGAATTAGAACTTGCAAGAACTTCTAAAACCTGCGTTTCATATTCGCCAAAATCATCAGCTTCAATACAACCGCTGTCTGAGCATGACGAGAAAGCAAAAAGCAGCAAAAAGCAACAGGTTATTTTGAGAAAAGCGCGGTATTTCTGGCTGACAGTTCTTATAAAATCCATCAAATAATTCGAGTTATTCTAAATATTTCTTTATGATCAAGGCTATTCTCTTGGTTTCATTCAATCTTTTTGTTGTGAATTTTTCCAAAAACTTTATTTTTGGGTCTAATTTTCGCACATAATTTTCTAAAAGCAAACATTTATGAAACTTTTTATGTTTCTTGGTCGACATATTTGCGTCATCATAAATATAAACCGGTTTTTTGGTCGAGCAAACCTCCGAAATCATTGACACCGAGTCTCCGGTTGCAATAAAATAATCACTAAAACCAATAATTGCCAAATAGGGATTTTCTTCCTTTTTCATCAAATCATAATCGAAAAATGCAAAATCACACTTCGATTTCGCCAATTCTGTTTGCAAAACTTTCGAGATTTTTTTTCCAGTTCTGCGACTTGTCAAAACAATCAATTTCGCATTCATATTTTTGGCAATTTCTGCCGATTGCTCAATCAAATCAACCGCCGATTTTTCTTCAAATTTGGTTTTTTTTGTGTCTCCACCAACTAAAAGCGCGATTTTGGTTTTGTTGTCGCCTTTAAATAAATCGCTAAATTTCACACATTCATATTCAATCGCGCTTTCATTGATTTTTGTAAGCGCACCAAGGCTTCTGATTACATTAACGAAACTTTTTTTTATGCGATCGTGACGCGGCAAAATTATAAAATCGAATTTTTCATGAAAAATCCCCGGATTCATGATCTGGACAATTTTCGTCCTGTTTTGCGATTGCGTTTTCAGATAAAGCGCGATTGGCGCAGTTCTTCTTCCTGCCGCAACAATAATTTTAGGAAAATAATCGAATTGCTGAAGATATTCTTTGGTCGCTTTATCAAGTCCAATCAAGGTTGAGCGCAACAATAAATTAGGCAAAACCCCAAACACGCCGTAGGAAATATTGACAATTTTGTGGTTTAAACCAAGTTCGTCAGCCAAACCAATCGCTTGCGAATAGTTACCTGGACGATTATCAGCCAATATCCAAATCTCGTCTTTTATCGCTTTCATTTTAGCTCAAATTTAGTTTTTTGTGCAATTTTGAAGCTACATTTTTCGAAACAAAGCTTGTCATGTCGCCGCCAAGACGCGCCGCTTCCTTAACTAATCGCGATGCGATAAAATGATGATTTTCTGAGGCGGGCAAAAATATTGTCTGAATTTTCGGATTTAACTTTGAATTCATACCAAACATTTGGAATTCATATTCAAAATCTGAAACAGCGCGAAGCCCGCGAATAATGACTTTTGAGCCTTTTTTTTCAGCAAAATCAACCAACAATCCTTCGAATTTTTCGACCTCAATTTTACATTCTAAATTAAGCTTAGAAACCTCTTCTTTAACCAGTTCAACTCTCTCATCGAGCGTAAATAAAGGATTCTTGGCATTATCTTTAGCAATTGCAATTATGATGCAATCAAAAATTTCGGCGGCTCTTTTTATGATGTCGATATGTCCGAAAGTTATTGGATCGAAAGTCCCAGGATATATTGCTTTTTTATTCATAATTATGCTAAAATGGTTTTAATAACATTTCCCACTAATAATTAACCATTTTATGCTTCATAATTTAGGTCTAAAATCTCAAATAAAAATCACTCATATCGCATGATATAACTGGTTTTTCTTTAAAATTTTATCCACAAAAACTATTTTGCTAAAAAAGGCTAGTTATTAGTGAGAAATAGTATAATTTTATACTATTTAACCAAATCAAAACAAATTTGTAAATGAAAATTACAATAATTTCAATCGGAAAATTCGAAAATTCTTCTCACAAACAAGTTTTTGATGATTATTTAAAGCGTGTTCGCGGCGTCAATATTAAAGAAATCGAACTTAAAAACAGCAAAAATATTCCCATTGAAACGCTAAAAAACCAAGAAGCCGAGCTTATTTTCAAGGCGATTAGCAAAAATTCGATAATTATTTCTCTTGATGAAAAAGGTCAACAATTTTCAAGTATCGAATTTTCGAAATTGCTCGATAATTATTCGCTAAATGGCGATTCTACCGTTGATTTTATAATCGGCGGTGCCTTTGGCTTGTCGCCAAAAATTCTCGAGAAATCGCATAAAATAATTTCATTTAGCAAAATGACTTTCCCGCATTTAATGGTGCGCACAATTTTGCTCGAGCAAATTTATCGCGCCAAATCAATAAGCGCCGGACATCCTTATCACAAAGAATAATTAAACTTACTGACAAAAAACTCTTGATTTTGGCAAAAAAATTCTCTAAAATTGCGACATATGTTAAATAAAGCAAAAATTTCAGAAATAATTCGCGTCAACCACGCCGGAGAATTTGGCGCCAGAGTCATTTATGACGGACAAATCGCCGCACTTAAGCTTAAAAAAGACTACGAAACTGTCAAATTAGTCGAAGAAATGAAAGCTCAAGAAGACGCTCATTTTGACTATTTTAACCAAGAAATAATCGCAAAAAGAGTTCGCCCCACAATCATGCAACCACTTTGGAAAATTGGCGGATTTGGCCTTGGTTTTTTCACCGCCATTCTCGATAAAAAAGCCGCAATGTGTTGCACTGTCGCGGTTGAAGAAGTTATTGACGAACATTATCAAAGCCAAATTGACTTCATAAAAAAAGAACAAGAATCGTCGCCACAAAACAGCAACGACGAAATTCTTGAATTGCAAAAAAAAATCACGCAATTTCAAGCCGAAGAATTAGAACATCGCGACACTGGATATGAACACAAAGCCCAAGATTTAGCTTATTTCAAGCCACTTTCATTTGCCATTAAAATGGCCACAAAAATGGCAATTTTAATCTCGAAAAAAATCTAAATTTGAACTTTTTGTTTTCAAAACAATATTCTTGGAATAAATAATTATTAAAAAACTCAACTATTTCCTTTAAATTTAAGATATTTTCTACATAATAATATTTAGGAATTTAAAAAAATTATATAATGAAAAAATTGAGATTTCTAATTTTAACTTTCATCGCTTTTTCGCTGCCAGAAATTTATAGTCAAAGCCATGCTCAAAATATTAGAACTGAAGATCTTAAAGATATAAAATCACCAATAATAGCAAAAAATATAAACGACGCTTCTGTTAATTCAAATGACGAAAAAAAACCAAAAATTCTAAAGTCGTTAATGTTTGACAACGAAGAAATTGATGAAATAAAAAAAGCAATTTTTTCATATAAAAATGGCGAATCTTATATTCCCGAAGGCTTTGAAAGCGCCTCAACAAGCGAAGAAGATAAGAAAAAAATTGAACAAGAACAGCGCGAAAAAGAATTATCAGAAGTTAACGAGCGCTCTCGAATTTTTCTTGGCTCGGCGCTTTATATTTCAAAGGAGCACTGGGCGATTTGGCTTAATAAAACCAAAATAACTTCTTTGGACAATAAAAAAGAAAATGAATTTTTTGTCAAAGCAATCGACGGAAACAAAGTTCATATTTTATGGACTTTAAGTTTAAGTAAATGGAAAGTTTTAACAGGAAAAACTTCTGATGTCGATTTGCCGAAAGTTAACAGCAAAAATCAAGTTGTGGTCGATTTTATTTTAAATCCGAATCAGACTTTTTTATTGCGCTATAACAGCATTATTGAAGGAAAAAATATTGCTTCATTTTTGAAAACCGAAGAAAAACCCAGAAAGATTGAGGAGAAAAAGTAAGCTAATTATAACTTAAGATAATCAACTTAATGTCACGTAAAACGGCACCGTCGCTTGCGGGACAAACAATTATTAAACATCTCATACTTATTATTGTTTTGAGATATATACCGAAAATAAATAATGTATATTGCTTTACGAAATCACACAACTTATTCGCTTTGTAAGGGCGCCATCAGAATAAACCAAATTATCGAGAAGGCAAAATCTTATAAAATGCCCGCGCTTGGAATTATGGATTTAGGAAATCTTTTTGGCGCACTCGAATTCTCTTCTTATTGCAAAAAATCAGGAATTCAGCCAATTTTGGGCGTCGATATTCTTGTCGATTTTAAAATTAACGACAACAAAAATTTATCAAATCTCGATATTGAAAACTCACTTTGCAAATTGCCTTTGATCGCAAAGAACGAGCAAGGTTATAAAAACTTAATGTATTTAGTCAGCTTCAGTTTTTTAAACCGCAAAACCGGAATTTCGCCCCACATTGATTTCGATTTATTGAAAGAAAAATCGCAAGGTTTAATCGCGCTTTCTGGCTCTGTTGGCGGCGTTTTAAACAAACTTATCGAACAAGGTCAAGAAAAAAAACTCGCTGAATTTAGCGAAAAGTTGAGCGCTATTTTCGAAAAAGACGATTTTTATATTCAACTTGAAAGATATGGTGGTGACGAAGAAAAAGCAGAAAAAAAACTTATCGAACTAGCCTTCAAATATAATTTTCCACTTGTTGCAACAAACGATGTTTATTTTATCGATAAAGAAATGCACGAGGCGCAAGACATTTTAAATTGCATTGGCGAAGGGAGATTTTTTCTTGAAACAAATCGCAAAAAATTTTCGCCCGAACAATATTTTAAATCAGCGCAAGAAATTGAGGCGCTTTTCGCCGACATTCCAGAAGCAATCGAAAATACCGTAAATATTGCCAAAAAATGCAATGTTATGGCATTCGAAAGACAGCCGACTTTGCCAATTTTTAGCGACGAAGCTGGATTTAGCGAAAAAGATGAACTAAGAAAACAAGCTAGTGAAGGCCTAAAACAAAGGCTCGATGTTAAATTCGACATTGAAGAAACTTCGCAGACAAAACAAAATGAAATCAACAAAGAATATTTTGCGCGTCTTGATTATGAACTTTCGGTGATCGCAAAAATGGGCTTTGACGGTTATTTTTTAATCGTATCAGATTTCATAAAATGGAGTAAAAACAACGACATTCCGGTTGGTCCCGGAAGAGGCTCTGGCGCCGGTTCGGTTGTCGCGTGGAGTTTGCAAATTACCGACCTTGATCCAATTCGCTTCGGTCTTCTTTTTGAGCGATTTTTAAACCCCGAACGCGTTTCAATGCCCGATTTTGATATCGATTTTTGCCAAGCCAGACGCGACGAGGTGATAAAATATGTCCAAAATAAATACGATCTTAACAACGCCGAAAAAACCGAAGAAATAAAAGTTGCGCAAATTATCACTTTCGGAAAATTGCAAGCGCGCGCTGTACTGAAAGACGTTGGCCGCGTTTTACAAATGCCCTACGGTCAAGTTGATCGAATTTGCAAACTAATTCCATTTAACGCAATCGAGGCGGTAACGCTTGAAAAGGCCATCGAAATGGATAAAGATTTGCAAAAAGCGATTAAAGACGACGCACAAATTACTAAATTAGTTGACATTGCGCTAAAGCTTGAGGGCTTGAACCGACACGCTTCAACGCATGCGGCTGGTGTCGTGATTGGCGACAAGCCGCTCACCGAAATTTGCGGACTTTATCTTGACGATGGCGGCCAAATGCCCGCGGTTGGCTATTCGATGAAATATGCCGAAAATGCCGGCTTAGTAAAATTCGATTTTCTTGGCTTAAAAACTTTAACAACAATTTCTGAAACCGTTAAATTAATCGAAAAAAATCGTGGCATAAAAATCAATATCAGCAACATTAAACTTGATGATAAATTAACTTTTGATATGCTTGCGAAAGGCGATTCTATTGGCGTCTTCCAAATTGAGTCGTCGGGAATGCGCTCGATTCTCAAGCAAATGAAATCGGATAAAATCGAAGACATCATCGCACTTATTTCGCTTTATCGCCCAGGCCCGATGGACAACATTCCAACTTACATCAAGCGCAAACATGGCGACGAAACCACGATTTACCCTCACCCACTTCTTGAACCCGTGTTAAAAGAAACTTACGGTGTAATTGTTTATCAAGAACAAGTTATGGAAATCGCCAAAGTTTTAGCCGGATATAGCCTCGGAGCCGCAGATTTACTCCGTCGCGCGATGGGTAAAAAAATCAAGGAAGAAATGGATTTGCAGCGCGAAATTTTCGTAAATGGCGCCGTAAAAAATGGCGTCGACAAAAGACAGGCTAGCGAAATTTTCGACTTGGTTGATAAATTCGCGGGCTACGGTTTCAACAAGTCACACGCCGCGGCCTACGCTTTCATATCATATCAAACCGCTTATTTAAAAGCTCATTTTCCGGTCGAATTCTTAATCGCCTCAATCAATCTCGAGATTGACAACGCCGACAAAATCAATATTTTCTTACAAGTTGCAAAAGATCACGGCATAAAAATTCTACCTCCCGACGTTAACAGAAGCGAAGCTTATTTCTCGATTGAGAAAATTTAGTTTAGGGGGTTTTTACTTTGAAACTAATATTTTCCCCCTCTCCCTTTGCCATTCCCGCGCAGGCGGGAATCTGGCTATTGTTGTAAATTACTTATATATTCCCAAAATGACAAAGAATATTACCTCCCCAAACCTTACTATCCCTTGTTTTTAGAGTTTAAACTTGTATAATCTAAACTCTGAAAACCCAAAATAAAAAATGGATTACAAAATAAAGTTAAAAAACATAAAAGAATCTTGCGAAATTTTGCGCATAAACGATGATGCCCAAGGTTTTGTCACGTCTTTAATCTCGCAAAATTTTAGCGAAAACGATATAATTTTCATCGCACAAAACGACGCGCAAATGGCGCTTCTGAAACAACAAATTTTATTTTTTTCGCCACAGCTCGAAGAGAAATATGAAATATTAAATTTTGACGCATGGGACTGCATGCCTTACGACAAAAGCTCTCCGAAGCAAATTATAAGCTCGAATCGAATCAAAACACTTTATAAATTATCGAATAGACAAAATAAAAATTTTATTGTTATAACCAGCATTAAC
>CAMCFD010000054.1 GCA_945874115.1 Rickettsia typhi
TTATCCTTCTTATCTTCAATCGCTTGATAATTCTGCCAACCAGCCTGATAACTTGCATTTGATTTAACATTTTTCGCAAAAGATTTCTCACCTTTTTCTTCAGCTTTTTTGTAAAAAGAATTTACTCGATCTTGAAATTTAACTTCTGGCTTAGATAATCTTACGCTCTGAACAATTTCAACAGTTTTCGCCGCGATTTTTGGGTTAATTTTATCTTGAATCGCCGGATTAAAAATTTGTGTCATAAAATTCGTGGTGTTCACAAAAAAATCCATAACTTGCTCGCTTTCAAAATCGCCCTTCCCTTGAACATCGCGCGACACCGACAATAATTCGAAATAGCGCGCAAAAAGCTCAGACAAAAATTGATGCTGTGGATAGGCCTTCAAAGCGTCAACCATAAGCCTTTTAACTTGCGCGCGCAAAGTGATTAAATCGGCCTGTCTGTTTTTCATGTCAAAACCCATAGCCTTGCGAAAGCCCGCCCATTCTAGGTCGAGACCGCTTTCAAACTCAAGAGCGTGCGCCATTTCGTGAGCCAAAACATTGTGCAAAAAACTTTTGATGATGATTTTTTTCTTAACTTTTTTGGAAAAAACTCCAGAAATTTTGTTGAAAACTTTAGATTGCTCAGTCAAATAACAACCGAGATTAGTGTCCCAACCCTTTATTAGATGAACTTCGAAGCTCAGATCTTTTTGCTGCAACTTTGTTAAAATTAAATCAAGACCGGGTTTCAAAAGTTCAATTCGATATAAATCGCAGAAAAATCGCGCAAATTTTTCAGATTCGTTGCGCCCTTCAAAACGAAGCTGTGGCGCGAATATTTCTTGGATAAATTTCGTGTTTATCGTCATTTTATTTTAGTGTTTTTTTATAAAAAACGCCGAATTATTTCTTTTTTAAAGGGCGACAATAAAGCTCAAGCTTATGCCCCACAAGCTCATAGCCCATATTATTGGCAATTTTTTCCTTCAATTCTTCAAGTTCGATATTGAAAAATTCATGGATTTTTCCAGTCGAAACATCGATTAAATGATCGTGATGATCGTCTTCTTCCTCGACCTCATAATGTGCCTTATTGGTTCCAAACTCGTGCTTAGTGATGACTCCAGCCTCTTCCATAAGCTTTAAAGTACGATAAACCGTCGCAATTCCGATCTTTGGATTGACATTATTGACACGACGCAAAACCTCATCAACGTCAGGATGGTCACTAGACTCAGATATCACGCGAGCAATGATCTTGCGGTTCTCAGTCAATTTTATGCCACTTTTTTCGCACAACGCTTCAATTTTATTTAGCATATTATTCTTAATTTTTGTTGATTTCTTAATAAAACTATATTATTATATAAATAAATTATCAATATTTACTTAAGAGTTGATATGGCGAAAAACCGCAAAAAAACTATTGAAGAATGCGCTTATTCTTTAACTTTCGACGATGTTTTGTTGAAACCAGCCTTTTCAAACACTCTGCCCGCTGACGCTGACATTAAAACAAAAATCACTAGAAATATCGAACTAAACATTCCTATCATTTCTGCCGCGATGGACACTGTAACCGAAAGCCGTTTGGCAATCGCAATGGCGCAATCTGGTGGCATTGGCTGCATTCACAAAAATCTTTCGATAAAAGAACAAGCTGACGAAGTTAGAAAAGTCAAAAAATTCGAATCGGGAGTCGTTGTCAACCCAATAACCATAACGCCTGACGAAACTTTGGGTGACGCTCTAAATTTGATGAATAAATATGGAATTTCTGGAATTCCGGTCGTAAAGGCTGGCGGTTTAAAACTGGTCGGAATCCTTACTAACCGCGACGTACGCTTTGCTGTTGACAAAAAACAGCCCGTGAAAGAATTAATGACAAAAGACAATCTAATTACCGCTAAACAAGGCGTAAGTAAGTCTGACGCGAAAGCATTATTACACAAAAATAAAATTGAACGCATTTTAATTGTCGATGGATCAGGCAATTGCGTAGGTTTGATGACAGGAAAAGATCTCGAAAAAACTAAACAATTTCCACACGCCTCTAAAGACAAAGACGGCCGCCTTCGCGTTGCCGCCGCTACATCTGTCGGAAAAGACGGAATCAAACGCGCCGAAAGCTTAATTGAAGCCGGAGTCGATGTTTTAATTGTTGACACCGCCCACGGACACTCTGCTGGCGTGATCGAAACAGTTAGACAAATCAAGAAACTCTATCCAAAACAAGATATAATTGCCGGAAATATCGCCACCAAAGAAGCAGCTCAAGCCTTGATTGAGGCTGGCGCAGACGGTGTTAAAGTTGGTATTGGACCCGGATCAATTTGCACAACAAGAATCGTTGCGGGCGTTGGCGTTCCTCAATTATCAGCGGTTTTAGATGTTGTTGAATATTGCGAAAAACACAAAATTCCCGTCATTTCTGACGGCGGAATTCGCTTCTCGGGCGATCTTGCCAAAGCAATCGCGGCGGGCGCTTCATGCGTCATGCTTGGCGGCTTGCTTGCTGGTTGCGAAGAAACTCCCGGAGAAATCGTGTTGTTTAAAGGTCGTTCATACAAAGTTTATCGCGGCATGGGATCAATGGGCGCAATGGCTCGCGGCTCGGCTGATCGTTATTTTCAGCAAGATGTTACTGACAAAATGAAACTTGTTCCAGAAGGTGTTGAAGGCCGCGTTCCCTACAAAGGATTGGCATCAGACGTCATTCACCAACTTGTCGGCGGCTTAAAATCGGCGATGGGTTATACTGGCAACGCCACTATTGAAGAGATGCGCAGCAATTGCGAGTTTATAAAAATCACTAATTCGGGATTGCGCGAAAGTCACCCGCACTCAATTAGCATAACGTCAGAAGCTCCGAATTATACTACGGAAAGTTAAATTTTTGACACAAGCTTTAGCCTCATTAAACTTCACTGAAGCTGGCGCAAAATTGTCTAAAACTGCCCACTTTTAATAAATTTGCGCCAACTAAAAAAGCTTCACCGGACTAATTTAATAATCATCTTTACCAACGCCGCTTCCAGCTAACTAACATTTTAGAATCTAAAATAAAATCATCTATTGCGCCAAAAAAAATGATTGTATGATTTTTTCACACACAAAATAGCCTTTATTTGTGAAATTTGATAAGATGAAAGACGAGTAAGGGCGCTTATTTTTCTAACCTCAATTCAAAAAAACTAGCTAGTAAAATTATCAGCATAGGCTTTCTTTTTCACTGAGCTTTTATTTGACTCTTCAACGAAATATTTTAGTTTTTTTTCTCGCGCAAAGTTAATCGCATCTTCTTTTGAGGCAAATTCAAAATTCAATTGGGTCAATGTATTGCTGACCGAAACCCAGCCCATCAGCTTATTTAAATGGTGAATATTTTCTTGAAAAATTGGCTCAATAATCCACTTATTTTTCGCCCTGCCCGATTGCATAGCAGATTTAGCCGGCTTATAAATTTTAACTTCAATATTTTCAATTTTCATAGGCACCGTTAACATAGTTTGAATAATTTTAGATTTTGGTATATTTTTAGCGCTTTTTTAATAAAATTGCAAGAAATATCAGGATTATTTTGGGCAATTTTATTGAAAAATAAGCAAAAAATAGGAACATATTTAACTTATGTTAACAGCTTCAACTAAAACTTTAAAATAACATTGATATAAAACTGTCAACAACACTAAAATCTCTCTCAAGCATTAGACAAAAAAACATCGACAAGCACAAGGTTGGAGCGAATGGAAAAGTTTCGTCTCTTTTGATTTTTGTCCAAAGTACACCAAAAATTATGCCAAAAATTCCAGTTAAAAATATGAAGGGCAGAAATTTTTCTAAACCAAGAATGAAGCCAATTGTAAACAAAATTTTAATGTCATCGACGCCAATTGCTGAAATATTTGAGACGTAATAAAATAAAAGATAGAGCGAAAAACCAAATCCTGCATATAAAATTCCGGAGAAGAAACTTTTGCCGATACTAGGGAAGCCGATTTCGGTGATTACATAAATGACCGCAAAAATAAAGAGTGCGATTTGCATTAAATCAGGAATAAAATATTTTTCGATGTCGACAATTGCAATAATTATCAAAATTGTAGCGATTGCACAAAGCAAAATAAATTTCTGACTAAGATGATTGTGATTTAGAAAATAAATTGTTAAAAATGTAATTAGAAAGAATATTTCTATTAATGGATAGCGCCAAGAAATTTTATGGTGACAGTTATCGCATTTTCCTTTTTGCCAAAGCCATGAAAATAAAGGAATCAGATTTTTCGCTCGCAAATTATTTTTACATTTCGGACACTTTGAGCGCGTAAGCACAAAAGACTGATTGTGAGCTAAGCGATAAGTAACGCACGACGCAAAACTGCCAAAAACTAAAGCTATGATTGATATAAAAAATAATGTCATCTGTATCTTGTCAAATTTATTTAAGTAAGTAAAATTAGCTTCAACCAATTCTAACACAAATATTTTTTTTTACAAAGATTTAATGAAAATAAATAACACAATCTCAATTATTATCGTTTGTTTTTTATGCTTCTCGTGCCGATTTAAGCCTGCGCCCATTGAGAATCATCGACAAGATTCATATTCTAAAAACAACAATTATAGCAGCGAAAAATATACGAAAAAAATCAAAAATCCACCAATTAAAGAATCTGGCTCATCGCAAGGTCAAGAAATTGTGATTGGCGCAGGAGAAACATTATATAGCATTTCGCAAAAACATAATGTTAATTTGCGCGATTTAATTAGCGAAAATAATCTTGCCGCACCTTACAATTTAAAGACCGGAAGCAAGATAAAGATTCCGAAACAAACTTATTATCAAGTTAAAGCGACCGACACTTTATATAGCATTTCGCGCCAACATCAAATGAATGTCAACGAATTGGTCGCGCTCAATGATTTAGCGCCTCCATATAATATTACAATTGGACAAAAAATTAAAATTAGCAAAGAAAAAACTGCTGTTATTTCTGTGTCAACCGGCGCGAAATCTGAATCAAAGTCTCAGTCTCAAGCGTCGGCGCCGACTCAAGCGCAAACAAAAGCTGGCCTTGTCAGTGAAGTTTTAAGCAACAAAACCAATCGTTTCGGCTGGCCGATAAAAGGCGCTATAATTTCAGGCTTTGGGCCAAAAAAAGGCGGCTTATATAATGACGGAATCAATATTAAAACCACCCTTGGCGCAGAGGTAAAGTCTACGGAAAGCGGCGTCGTTGCTTATGTTGGCAATGAATTAAAAGGCTATGGCAATCTTATAATCTTGAAGCATTCTGGTGGTTGGATCAGCGCTTATGGCCACCTTGGAAAAACCTCGGTTTCGCGCGGACAAAAAGTCGAAAAAGCGCAAACAATCGCTTTTGCGGGCGCAAGTGGAAACGTCGATTTGCCCCAACTATATTTTGGCTTGCGAAAAGGTCGCGACGCCGTCAATCCCGAGTTTTACTTAAAAAAATAAGCAAAATTTCCTTTCAAAAATTAAAAACAATGCTATAATTTACGCTATTGGCAAATATTTTTGGTTTTAAACTAGATTATTATAAAATGAAAGATTTTTTATTAGAAATTTTAAGCGAAGAAATTCCGGCAAAAATGCAAATTCCGGCTTGTGAAAATTTTGCAAAAATTACACTTGAATCTTTCACAAAAGCAGGAATAAAAATTTCGCAAGACCAAATTAAAGCTCTTTGCTCACCTAGAAGAATCACGCTTTACATCAAGAATATCGAAGAAAAACAAATTATTGGCGCGATTAAAAAAATTGGACCGAAAATTTCCGCCGACAAAAAAGCAATTCAAGGATTTTTAAAATCAGTTGACCTTGAAAATGAAAGTCAACTTAAGACAATTGAACATAATCAATCAACTTGTTTTTTGTTCGAGAAGGCAGAAAGCGCGGTTGCAACCAAGAATATTATCGCCGAAATATTGCCAACGATTTTGCAAAAAATGACCAATTCTTGGCCAAAATTAATGCGCTATGACGTTGAAAATGGCAAAAACCAAACAAAATGGATTCGCCCTGTTCGCAATATTTTATGTTTATTTGGGACAGAAATCGTCGATTTCGAATTTTTCGCACTAAAATCGAACAACAAATCTTTCGGACATTTTTTACACAACCAAGAACCAATCGAAATTTCTTCGCCTGAAAAATACGAAGAAATTTTGCGCGATAATTTTGTTATTGTCGATCAAAATGAACGCAAAAAAGAAATTATTTCACAAATAGAAAAAATAACAACATTTCACGGCCTAAAAGCAATTGACGATGAAAATTCTGCGCTTCTTGACGAAGTAAATGGTCTTTGCGAATGGCCAAACGCTCTTCTTGGAACCATCGACCAAAAATTTATGGATCTTCCGCGTGAAGTTCTAATTTTAACTTTAAAACTAAATCAAAAATATTTTTGCCTCGAAAATAACGCAATTTTATCGCAAAATTTTATATTTATTTCAAATGCGATAAATATCAAAAAAAACAGCGCACAAATTATAAAAGATAACGAAAAAATTTCACGTGCACGACTTGAAGACGCTGAATTTTTTATTGAAGAAGATTTAAAAACACCATTAATTAATCGCGTCGATAATCTTAAAAACATCATTTTCCATCAAAAATTAGGGTCAGTTTTTGAAAAATGTGAGCGCATTGAAAGCTTGGCCGAATTTATTTCGATTTGGATTGCACACTGCGACATTTCTAAAGTTGAGCGCGCCGCCACTTTGTGCAAAGCCGATCTTGTGACAAAAGCAGTTATTGAATTCCCTGAATTGCAAGGAAAAATGGGAAGTTTTTATGCACAAAAACAAAATGAGAACCAAAAAATATCGGCGGCGATTTATGAACATTATTTGCCGCTTGGCCCAAATTCTGGCCTGCCTCAAACTCCACTTGGAATTGCACTTGCGCTTGCCGATAAAATTGATTCAATTGTTGGATTATTTTTGGCCGGCGAAAAACCCACAAGCTCAAAAGATCCTTTTGCGCTAAGACGCTCTGCTCTAGGCGTGATAAGAATTTGCATAACACATAATATTGCAATTCCATTTAATGTTTTAATCAATAAATCGCTTAATGTTTATAAGCCAAAATTACTTGAAAAACTTTTAAATGAATCACAAAAAGATATTAAAACTTCGATAAAACGCAAGCAATTAACCGAAGAAATTGTGAAATTTTTTATCGAAAGACTTAAAAATTTCTTGAAAGATAATCATAAAATCAGAACCGATGTTTTAAATGTTGTGATCGATGATTACGCCTCCAATCTAGATTCGCACAAATATGGCGACATGATTAATTTGGCAAAAAAAACTTCTTTTGTCAATCAACTTATTGAAAATAAAGAAAATCACGGCTTGTTAACTCTTTATAAAAGATCAGCAAATGTTTTGGCAATTGAAGAAAAAAAGAGCAATCACGAATTTAGCGGAAAGCCTCACAGACTTGCGCTGAAACTTGCTCAAGAAAAACTTCTGTATAAAATAATTACAAAAATTGAGCCAAATTTTAAGAAAATGGTAAAAAAAGGTAAATATGAAGAAGCGTTCCAGTTGCTTAGAATGTTAGAAATTCCGCTCACAAACTTTTTTGATAAAGTTATCGTCAACGATCAAAATAAAAAATTGCGTGAGAACAGGCTTTTAATTTTAGCAAAAATCAGAAGTTTATTTTTGACGGTTGCTGATTTATCGAAAATTGAATTTTAAATTTCGCGAAAAAAATTATTCAATTTCTTTAAGTGCGGTTTCTGCAGCTTTTTTCTGGGCTTCTTTTTTCGATTTTCCACTCGCCCGCAATTCTAAACCCAAATGTTTGATGCGAACTATAGCTTCAAAATCAGGACTATGTTGACTTCCGCCCGATTTCACAATTTCATATTCCGGCAAAGTTTTCGCCTGTAGTTGCACAATTTCTTGCAAATAAGAAACCGGATCTTTTGGCGGACTAAGGTTTTTATCAAGCAAATTTTGCCAAAATTTTAACACAAATTTTCTAGCGCTTTCAAAATTCGAGTCAAGATAAATCGCGCCAATCAATGCCTCTAAAGAGTTCTCAAGGTTGCGTTTATTTTTTCTTCCACCTAAATTTTCTTCGCCAAGGCTAATTTCAATCACCTGATCAAGTTCAATTTCAAGTGCAATTTCTGACAAGGTTTCTCCTGAAACAAGCAGAGCTTGGCGTCGAGACAAGTCTCCTTCGCTTTCTTTTTTATATTTATCGATTAAAAATTCACCGATAATAAGCGACAAAACTTTGTCTCCCAAAAATTCAAGTCGCTGATAATTTTTTTTGCCTTTGTCAAATTTAGTCAAACTTGGGTGCGTTAAAGCTTCTTGCAAAAGCTTGATGTCACTGAATTGATGGCCTATTTTGTTACAAAAATTCTCTAAATTCATTTAGTCTATTTTTTTAAAAATTCTATCAAAACGAATTGATTGGTGGATTTTCCAAACCTTCCAAAGCGGATCCCTCGCCGATAAAAATATAAAGCGCGCCTTGCCAATCAGATTTTCTTGCGGCACATATCCGACTTGCGACAAAAATCTGCTGTCTTGGGAATTGTCACGATTATCGCCCATCATAAAATAATAACCCGCCGGAACCCTGTAAATTCCGGTATCGTCAGCATTTGAGTTTTGATACATATCTAAAACCGCGATCTCTTTTTTGTCTGATAATTTCTCAACAAATCGCTCAATTTTAATTGGAATTTGCGAAGATTCTTCATCAAAGAAAAATCCGTCAGTAGTTTTTTCGATTTTTTCTTCATTAACATAAAGCACGCCATCGCGCATCTGAACGGTGTCGCCCGGCAAACCAATTAAGCGCTTGATATAATTAATTGAAGGGTCTGGAGGATAGCGAAACACAACAACATCGCCTCTTTGCGGAGTTTTTTCATCGAACAAAATTCGCCCCGAAAAAATATTCAATCCGAAAGGAAAAGAATAGCGGCTGTAGCCGTAAGAATATTTTGACACGATAATATAATCACCGACCAACAAATTTGGCTTCATCGAACCAGATGGAATATGGAACGGCTCGAACCAAAATGAACGAATAATTCCCGCACAAACAAGCGCCAGCAACAATGTTTTTGCAAACGAAATATATTCTTTTAGTTGCAGCATTTTATTTAAAATAATTATTTAATTCGCCTAAAACCATGCGCGCAAACGCTTTATCGCTTTCGTAATAAAACAACAAGACTTCGTGATTAAATTTTTTCCCGTCATATCGCTTGGCTTTTCAATTTTCATCAAACCAAGAATTGTTGGCGCAATATCACTTAGATTTCCGTCGCTAAGCCTAACATTATTCGTGTCATTTGCAACAAAAATAAGTGGTACCAAATTTGTTGTATGCGAGGTGTGTGGATGACCGCCGCTATCTTGCATGCATTCAATATTACCGTGATCAGCAGAAATTAACATCACTCCATCGGCTTTCAAAATTGCCGCCTCAAGCCTTCCGAGCTGTGCGTCGATTGCTTCGCAGGCTTTTATTGAGGCTTCCAAAATTCCGCTATGCCCCACCATATCTGGGTTGGCATAGTTTGCGACGATAAAATCAAATTCATTTGACTCAATTGCCTTTTGCAATTTTTCGCCAACTTCAAAAGCCGACATTTCTGGCTTTAAGTCATATGTAGCAACGTTTGGCGACTGAACCAAAATTCGCTTTTCGCCATTAAATTCAGCTTCTTCGCCACAGCTAAAAAAGAAAGTAACGTGAGCATATTTCTCAGTTTCGGCGATGCGAAGCTGTGTCATTCCTCGTTTTGAGAGAATTTCTGGTAGCGAGTTTTTTATTTCAATTGCGGGAAATAAAATTTTGTAAAATTTGTTGAGCTCCTGCGAATATTCAGTGAAAGCCAGCTGATGAGAAAAATTAATTTTCTTGGTCGAAAAGCCGCTAAATTCAGGGTCAAGAATTGCGTGTGAAATTTGACGCGCACGATCAGCGCGAAAATTACAAAAGATTAGCGCATCACCGTCTTTCATGCCTTCATAGCCCTTAATAACACAAGGTTTTATAAATTCGTCAGTAATATTTTGTGCATAAGAATCATTGATTAACGCTTCAAAATCTTGGTCGCCATAAGTTTTTTCTTGCGCCGATTTCGCATCAATAATTGCGTCATAAGCTAATTTTATGCGATCCCATTTTTTGTCGCGGTCCATCGCATAATAACGCCC
>CAMCFD010000055.1 GCA_945874115.1 Rickettsia typhi
TTTGCTGGAGCTAATTTTGTGGTTGATAAAAATATTTTACTCGGTGTTGAAGTTGATTATGAAAGGCGCAACCATAAACATACGGGTTTTCAAGAGTTTAATAATGCACCGATGGAAAACTATCCTGTTGAAACGAAAGTAAGAAATACGCGGAGTTTGTAGACCAAAGCAGGACGCGGTTTGAAGCCCCGTCCTAACATTCATGTCAACTTAAAATCCAAATTATATGGCAAGTCCTATGAATATCGAGATAAGATCATGGCTCAAACTTACATCTTTTAGAGCTCTCAAAAATCGCATACCCGAGTTTTTGTGTTTAAAACCTATAACCAAGGCTAAAAATTCCGGCTGTAGTAGTTAATTTATATCGATTTGATACTGGCTCTAATATTTTAAGTATTGCGTATTGAATATTTTTTGTTTGATAATCAACATATTCTATTTCTAGTTTTAAAAATATATTTTTATTTAAAGAGGCTATAAGACCAAGGCCACCACCAATTCCATGAATATTATCTGAATACAATAAGCTTTCATAGAATTCATTCGTAATGTTAGAAACTATCACCTTACTTCTGTGATAACCAATTTTACCAAACAAAGCCACATTGTCGTTTATAGCATAAGTTGGTTGTAAATAAATAGACAAATGTTCTTTGTTAGAAATTCGCAAAATGTCGCCATTACCAACGAATCCTTTGCTTTCAGACTTGCTGTTACCAAAATCATAGCCAACTCCGGCGCCAATTAGCCAATCATTGTTTATGCTATGAAGATATGATGCGCCAGTCGTTATTGACTGCGAATTATTTCCTGTGCTATTCAAGGTTTCATAATCGCCGCTTATTTTAGAATTCGATCCAACCGAACTTAAGCCCAGCAAAATTGATGGGCCAGAAAATTTTTCCGTTTTAGCGAGTGCAAAATCTGTCATCAAGCAAGATAAAATTATAGAAGCGATAAAAATTTTTTTCATCTGATATTTTTTAAGTTAAAAATAAAGTAATAATTATTAGTAAAGCTTATTCTTTTTAAAATCGCAAGTTTCTTGTAAAAAAATTAAAAATCTTTGTGTTAATTTTTTAGCGCGAGACGTGGTTTTTAGAGTCGACACATTTCGTTAGTCATAGAATCGCAAATCCATTTTTGCGCAGGGTTTGAAAAGTTTTAGAACCGTCATTTGCCGCTAATTTATGCTTCATAATTTAGCTAAAAAAACAACCACTATAATTATTTTTCTAGTAGAAAATATTATAACTAAAATATATCAATTTATTTATTGTTGCTTACAATATTGGCAAAATTAATAAATTCTAATAAAATGACATTACTTAGCTTCACCTTTTTCTTGATTATGTTTATTCTAATCGGTGCATTTTCTTCGTTAAAGCGTAAGGCTAGCACATCTGATTATTTGCTGGCGGGTCACTCTACCAAGCCATGGCTGGTGGGCTTTGCCGCGGTTGCTACAAATTGCTCGGGCTATATGTTTATTGGCCTTATTGGCTTCACTTATAAATATGGTTTAGCTTCAATGTGGTTGATTATTGGTGGCATGTCGGGCGATTTCGCGGCCTCGCTTTTTTGTCACAAAAAATTGCGCGAAGCTTCAGCTAAACATCATTCTCTAAGTTTTTCAGGAACGATCGCCAACTGGTATGGGCAAAATCATAAAAAGGTGCAATTTGTTGGCGGAATTGCCACATTTTTATTTTTAGCAGCATATGCGTCAGCTCAACTAACAGCTGGAGGAAAAGCACTTTACGTTTTGTTTGGCTGGGATTATTCTCGCGGAATTTTGCTCGGCGCTTTTGTCATTTTAATATATTGCTTTATGGGCGGCGTGCGCGCTTCAATTTGGACAAATACCGCGCAAGCTTTCGTAATGATTATTTCGATGGTTTTGTTATTTTTTAGCGCAATAAATGAAATTGGCGGATTCAAAATATTTACTGAAAGTCTTCTCGCCATAAGTCCAAACTTTACCTCAATTTTACCATATAATCTTGATTATGGTTCTATTGGAATAATTATTTTTATCGTTGGCTGGTTTTTTGGTGGCGTCACCGTAATTGGTCAACCTCATATTATGCTTGCTTTCATGACGATGGAAAAGCCAAAAGATATAACCAAAATAAGATTTTATTATTATGGATGGTATGTAATTTTTTCAACTCTTACAATTGGCGTTGGCTTGACTTCGCGTATTTTAATTCCTGAATTGCAAAATTTTGACTCAGAATTGGCAATGCCAACTTTAGCGCAAAGCCTTATGCCCGAAATTCTTCTCGGTTTTATTTTAGCGGGATTATTCTCGGCAACCATGTCTACGGCAGACTCGCAAATTTTATGCTGCGCTTCGGCTTTAACTAACGACATCACCAAAAAAACCAGCTATATTGCTACAAAAGTGGCGACAATTTTATCGACAATAGTGGCAATTTCAATCGCACTTTGGGGTGGCGCTAGTGTTTTTAAACTGGCGTTAATTTCATGGTCAGCGCTTTCTTCAGTTTTTGCGCCATTATTTATATTATATGCAATGGGCAAAAAAACTACGCAAAAACAGGCGCTAATTATTATGGTCACAGGTTTATCTGCGATGTTAATATGGCTAAGTCTTGGCTTGAGTGAATTATTCTATGAGGCCGGAACCGGCTTGATTGCTGGATTGTTAGCATATCCTATAGTAAAAAAATTGGTAAAAAGTTAGTTTTTAGAAAGCGTGATAACAAAAATCTAATTATCGAAAATATTGTTAAGTAAAATTATAATTTTTCGGCGCAAAATTTTATTTAGAATTAGTCTTTGCAAAGAGGGTTCTCGTTTTTTCTCGTCGGTGATGAATTAAAGCGCCGTTGTGGCGAAATAAAATAAATTAACATGAGTAAAATATTAAACATCGCAAGAAGGGCGTCAACTGTTGCTAGATTCGCGAATAAAGGTGCGACCTATAATTTTCTTACTAACGAAAATAATAAAAAACCCAATCAAGATGTTGTGGGAATCGGGCAATTTACAAATGAATCTTTCTCAACAAATCCTCGAGAGTTTTTAAGAAAACTATCGGCGGATATGGCGCGAAAACTTGCTGGTGATGAAAGATTAAATTCTTCTGGCTCAACTTGCAATGTTAGTGTCGTTGCAGATGGCAAGCTTCGCATTCTAAGTCTCGGAGATTCTCCGACATATGTTTCTATTCGCGATGAAAATGGCAATAGAATGTCGATTAAATTAACTCAAGATCACAAATTTTCTGATCGAGAATTTAGCAATAAATTTAAAACAGAAAAAGATGCGCGTGGAGTTGTCCGTTATAAAGGTCTTTCGGTGCCGTGTCTTGGACATAATCATGATGAAGAAATTGCCAAAACTGAGCCTCGAATATTAGAATATGATTTTCGACATTTGCCGGGAATGGCGAGTATGATGGGCATCGGTTCTAAAATTTCTGCGATAGATTTATTTGTTGCAAGCGATGGTTTGTGTGAAATGAACTTAGACGAATCATCGATTGATTCTGTTGAAATAACAACAAGTCAGCTGGCCTTGATGGAAAATGATAAAATGAGATTTTTAAAATCAAGCGCTCGCCAAGATGGTCTTTCTAAAGTTATAGCTTTATCAGAAAATCCGGCTGAGAGCCTAATGGAAAATGCTCTAGCCAATAACTCACAAGACAATATCAGTGTTGCCCACGTTTCTTTTTCTAGCGAATATTTGCAAAATCTCATTAGTGGAAAAAATCAAAGCTCGCCAATTGCAATTTTTGTTTTTGATGGCAATGGTCAAAACGGACATATCGCCGCAGAAAAGCTTTCCGAAATTGTTCGCGAAAATATGCAACTTGCGCCAATTGAAGGATTGCCTTTGCGACTTCCTAATCCTAGTTTATCGCCCGATGCTCTAGCATTAGAGCCTTTGCGTGGCGTGATTGATAGGCAGAGAAGATAATTCCCTTTTCAAAAGACTAAGTTTATAGCCGTCAACAACCACAAATTCCTTCTTGCATCGCGACTTTGGCTAAATCAATAACCTTATAATTTTTTTGGTCTAATGCTACTAAGGCCGCCGTCAACCGCCAAAACTTGGCCAGTTATCCAGCTGTTTTTCGGATTTAAAAAGAACTCAATTGCCAAGGCTATATCTTCAACTTGGCCAATTCTGCCTAAAGCATGCATTGCCGTTGAAAATTCGAGCGCTTTTTGATTTTCAGTAATTTGCTTGGTTAAGTTGGTTTGGGTTAATCCGGGGGCGATCACATTAAATCTTAAATTTTGTGAAGCATAAGTGGCGGCCGCCGATTTTGCCAAGCCAATAATTCCGGCTTTCGCAGCAGCAATTGCTTCGTGATTAGCAAGGCCACTAATTGCCGCCGCAGAAGAAATGAGAACTACTGATCCGCCATTTTTCATATATTTAGCAGCGCCTCTGCTGACAGCGAAAGCTGTTGTTAGTGAAGCGTCAATCACCGATTTATAATCATTTTGCGCTGTTAAATGCGCACCTTTTAGAAAAAGAGACCCGGCTAAATTAACTACTCCGTCAAGATCTCCGGCTTGTTTAAAAACTTCATCCACAGCCAAAAAATCGCTGGCATCAAGTTGATAATCTGGAGAAATTTTTGAATTATCACGAGCGGTTTGAATCACTTCGTGACCTGATTTTTTTAAAATTTCAACTAGCTTCTGGCCAATTGAACTACTTGCTGCAATGATTAAATAACGGGCCATATTTTTTGTATTATATTTTTTAAAATTTATTCGCTTCAAAGGCTAGATTTATAAACCACTTCTAAATTTTAAATATCAGCAGAATTTTTTGTTATAAAATAAAATCCTGCTGATATTTTTAAGCGCCCACAAAACTATTTTTTCAAATCAAATCGATCTGCATTCATAACTTTCACCCAAGCTTTTACAAAGTCTTTAACAAACTTTTCTTTGGCATTGTTGCTCGCATAAACCTCAACAACAGCGCGAAGTTCAGAGCTTGAGCCAAACATCAAATCAACCGGAGTTGCGCTCCATTTAACTTGTCCAGTTTTTCTGTCGCGGGCCTCAAAAAGACCTTCTGATTTTTCAGATTTTTTCCACTCAAGTGAATTATCAAGCAAGTTGACAAAAAAATCATTACTTAAAGTGCCAGTTTTTTTAGTTAAAACTCCAGATTTTGAATCGCCAGAATTGGCGCCTAAAACGCGCAATCCGCCAACCAAAACTGTCATTTCAGGAACTGTTAAATTTAACATATAAGCGCGGTCAATCATGGCGTTGATTGGCGAAACCAAAGAGTCTTTGCCATAATAATTTCTAAAACCATCGGCTTTTGGCTCAAGAACCGCAAAAGATTTAACATCGGTTTGCGCTTGACTCGAATCACCACGCCCAACAGCAAAAGGAACTTTAATATTCATTCCCGCGTCTTTAGCGGCTTTTTCAATTGCGCCTGATCCACCAAGAACAATCACATCGGCCAAAGAAACTTGTTTTCCACCGCTTAGCGATTTATTAAAATCTTTCTGAATTTTTTCTAAAACGCCAAGAACTTTTGCCAATTCTTGCGGATCATTTACTTCCCAGTTTTTTTGCGGCTCAAGGCGAATTCTAGCACCGTTTGCACCACCACGCATATCGGTTTCGCGATAACTAGAAGCAGAAGCCCAAGCGGTTCTAACCAACTCAGAAATGCTTAAGTTCGATTTTAAAATTTGCGCTTTTAATTGCTCGACTTCAGCTAAATCAATTGCTTTATATTTAATTTCAGAAATCGGGTCTTGCCAAATTAAAACTTCTTTTGGCGAATCTTTGCCAACATATCTGGCGCGCGGGCCCATATCGCGGTGCGTTAATTTAAACCAAGCTTTTGCAAAAGCTTTTTCAAACTCTTTTGGATTATCTAAAAAGCGCTTAGCAATTTCGCGATAAATTGGATCTTCTTTCAGCGACAAATCTGTTGTTAACATAATTGGCGCATGTTTTTTTGAAGAATCAAAAGCGTCTGGCACTAAATTTGCCGCGCTTTTATCTTCGGGAATCCACTGAATTGCGCCAGCGGGGCTTTTAGTTTTAACCCAGTTATAAGTGAATAAATTATGCAAATATCCCATCGTCCATTTAGTAGGATTCGCGCTCCACGCTCCTTCAAGGCCGCTGGTTATGGTGTCTGCTCCACTACCTGCGCCGCATTTATTTTTCCAGCCAAACCCTTGCGCTTCAATCGCGCTTGTTGCTGGGTCTGCGCCCATACATTTATCAACTTTATGCGCACCATGATTTTTACCAAAAGTGTGGCCACCTGCAATTAAAGCAACGGTTTCTTCATCATTCATCGCCATGTTGCCAAAAGTTTCGCGAATGTGTGCGGCCGCTGCAATTGGGTCTCCGCTGCCATTTGGCCCTTCAGGATTTACATAAATTAAACCCATCGTGGTGGCGCCTAGATTTTTTATCAACTTGCCATTTTTATCAAAGCGATCGCTTGCCATGAATTTATTTTCAGGGCCCCAATATACTAAATCTGGTTCAAAATCGTCAGCTCTTCCACCCGCGAATCCAAAGGTTTTAAAGCCCATCGATTCAAGCGCAACATTTCCTGATAAAACCATTAAATCGGCCCAAGAAAGTTTGCTGCCATATTTTTGCTTAATTGGCCAAAGCAAGCGTCTGGCTTTGTCTAAGTTGGCGTTATCTGGCCAGCTGTTAAGTGGCTCAAATCTTTGTTGTCCGCCACCAGCGCCGCCGCGACCATCTTCTAATCTATAAGTTCCTGCGCTATGCCATGCCATGCGAATAAAAAATGGGCCATAATTGCCATAATCTGCCGGCCACCAATCTTGCGAAGTCATCATCACTTTCTTAATCTCTTTTTTTAGATTATTAATATCAATTGTTGAAAACTCTTTAGCATAATCAAAATTATCGCCATAAGGATTTGATTCATCCGCATGTTGACGCAAGGGAGATAAATTAATTTTATTTGGCCACCAAAACTCATTTGGCTTTGCTTCAAAATTAGCCTGCTTCGATAAATTGCTATTTGGCACAGAACAGCCCATAAGAGCAAGAGAGGTGATGACGAGAAATTTATTTATTTTCATGAAAATTTATTTATTTGTTGTTATTTATGTAAAACAAAGTCTATTTCGAAACTAATCATTTCATATCAAATAATATAAGTAAAATATATAAAACTTATAATTATTACAAGCTTTACTTATGCAAAACTGAATGTCAATAAATTATAATTCTAGAGCTTTAAGATTGTAGCGATTTCTGTAATAAACTTTCAAATTTAAGAAAATAAAAAGCGTGTGCTTTATAAATTTATTTAAGAAAAACTTCCTCCACCTTTGTCAAATCTTGTTTTCTTGGCATTTCTAAAATACAACATTAAATATTAAAGTGTAGCGAACACTTAATTTTTCCAAATATTTCTTGCTAGTTTAATAAAGCAATTTACAATTTTTTTCATTATTAAATAAAAAATAAATTTATGCAAAAGCGATTTTTGTTATGTTTTTCAATTATTTTCAGTCTTTTTATTTCTCCGGTCTTTGCTGAAAAATTTAATTTCATCACGCCTAAAGATCCAAAATGGCCATCGAAGCAAGAATGGCAACAATTATCGTCTGAAGTTGACGGAAATTTAATCGAAATTACACCCGCAACAAAAACTGCCACTAAAGAAGATTTATCAAACCCTTACTACATCACCAATCAAGCTGGTGCTACACAAACATCAGGCTGGCATGGTGCGTGGGATACTGCGCCAAGCGCTTATGGCATCACCGCGCAAGAAACAAAACACTTGGTCGCGGCCGTAAATTTCGCCAAAAAACACGATATTCGCCTAGTTATAAAAAGTGGCGGACACAGCTATCAAGGCACTTCAAACGCGCCTGATTCGCTTTTAGTTTGGATGAAAGACATGAATGATATCAAAATCAACAAAAAATTCGTTTGTCAAGGCTGCGAAGGCAAAGAAGATCCGCGCAAAGCCGTTGTGATTGAAACTGGAGCGCGCTGGCTTCCGGTTTATGACAAAATTATGGGCAACAGCAATTTATATGTTCAAGGCGGCGGATGCGCTACAGTTGCGGTTGGCGGCCTTATCAGCAGCGGCGGATTTGGCAGTTTCTCAAAAATGTACGGCCTTGCAGCAGCTGGCTTACTTGAAGCAGAAATCGTAACCGCTGACGGAAAAGTTTTAACCGTGAACCCTTATCAAAACTCAGATTTATTCTGGGCCATTAAAGGCGGCGGCGGAGGAAGCTTCGGAATTATTTCTAAAGTTACATTAAGAACTCAAGAATTGCCAAATTATTTTGGCAGTGCCAATGTTACAATTAAAGCAAATTCAGATGAGTCTTACAAAAAATTAATCAACTCATTTTTAACTTTTTATAAAAATGATTTAATGAATGAAAAATGGGGCGAAAGCGTCATGTTTAAAAAAGATAATTCTGTGGCAATAACTATGGTTTTTGCCGGATTAAGCACCGAAGAAGCACAAAATGTCTGGAAAGAATTTCTTGATAAAATAAGCGCTCAATCAAAAGAATTCACAATCACTGAACGTTATTTTAACGCACAGCCAGCGAATCGTTTTTTCAACATCGATTACAGACTTGACAAAATGTCTAAATCTGTCGCCTCAGACACTCGCGAAAATGCCTCAAAGCGCAATGTTTTCTGGAAAGGAAACCAAGGTGAAGTAGGAATTTATTTATATGGCTATGATTCATTTTGGTTATCGCAAAAATTGCTTGAAAAAAAGCAAATGCCAAACTTGGTTGAGTCAATATTTAAAAGCACCAGAAGTTATGATGTTGGTTTTCACTTCAACAAAGGTCTAGCTGGCTCTTCGCAAAAAGTTAAAGATGAGGCGCTTAACACCGCGATGAATCCTGTTGTGGTTGACGCTTTTGCTCTTGCAATTATCGCCGATGGCATTGGTGGATATCCAAAATTCACTGATCCAAAATTTAGCAAAAAACAGGCCGATATAAATGCGAAAAACCTTTATAAAGCAGCTAAAGAATTAAGAAAAATTGCCCCAAATGGCGGATCATATGTATCGGAAGCTGATTATTTCGATACAAAATGGCGCGAAAAATATTGGGGATCAAACTACAAAAAATTGCGTGCTGTTAAAGAAAAATATGATCCTGAAGGCATGTTTACAGTGCATCACGGCGTTGGAAGTGAAAAACGTTTAGCGAAATAACTAGACTAAATATAGGGTAGGGCGCGGTTTATAAAAAGCGCCCCAACTTTTTGTTAATCCCCCCTCAGCTATCATCATAAAATTCCGACACTCGGCCGATCTGACCAAAATATGTCATCATTCCTTTTCGCGCGAGTTTTTATAATGCTATTTTCCATTAACAATTGGCCGCATCTAGGAAAAATAATTTCGATGATCGAATCGTTCGCCTACTAAAAAAATATTTTTTTAATGCCACGCTCATTCCTGCGAAACTAGAAATGTAGTGATGACAAAGCAAGGCGCAGGAGTGATAAAATTGCAATAAAACGTTAAGTGAGAAATTAGCTGAGGATAAATAAAATTTAGACCGAAATTGTGAAATTTATTAGCATCAATGGCATTTGTCGAGGCTTCGCAAATCATCAATAATCCTAATTTCTTACCGCAATTTTTTCTTCAGTTAAGAAATCTTTTGCCTGTTTAATAGAATATTCTTTGAAGTGAAAAATCGAGGCCGCTAAAACGGCATTTGCTCCAGCTTTTACGCCATCAGCTAAATGTTGCAAATTACCAGCTCCACCAGAAGCAATTAGTGGAATTGACAGTTGTTGCGTGATTTTTTTGAGCAATTCTAAATCATAGCCAGACTTTGTGCCATCTTTATCCATCGAGGTCAATAAAATTTCGCCAGCGCCCAAATTTTGCGCTTCAATTGCCCATTTTACCGCGTCAATTCCTGTTGCATTTTTTCCGCCATGGGTGAAAATTTCATAATCACCATTTGCATTTTTCTTGGCGTCAATTGCGACAACGACTGCTTGCGCACCGAATTTATTTGACGCATCACGAATTAATTGCGGATTTTTTATCGCCGCAGAGTTCACTGAAACC
>CAMCFD010000056.1 GCA_945874115.1 Rickettsia typhi
AAATCGGTGTTGTAGGTCTCTAATTCTTCGCGAATAATTTGATAATTTTCGACGATATCCTCAGCGCTTCCGTCAATTAAATGAAGCAAAACTCCACATCTTTCAATGTGTTTCAAGAAGCGATCACCCAAGCCTTTTCCGTGGCTTGCGCCCTTGATTAATCCAGGAATATCGGCCAAAACAAATTCATATTCGTCAATATAAACTACACCGAGTTGCGGCTTTAAAGTTGTGAAAGGATAATCGGCGATTTTTGGTTTTGCGCGCGTTGTCGCCGCCAAGAACGTTGATTTTCCGGCGTTTGGCAAGCCAAGAAGGCCAGCATCTGACAATAATTTAAGTTGTAATTTGATCCAAAATTCAGAACCACTTTCGCCTTCTTGCGCAAATTCTGGCGCTTGATTTATCGAGCTTCTGAAGTTAGAGTTTCCAAGTCCGCCGCGGCCACCTTTTGCGACAACGAAGCGCGCGCCTTCTTCCATCATGTCAGCGAGCAATTGTCCGTCTTCTGAAAAAATTTGTGTTGCGAACGGAACCTTGATAATCAAGTCTTCGCCTGACAATCCTGAGCGATTACTGCCTTGGCCTTTCTTGCCGTCCTTGGCTTTAAAATGTTGTTGATAACGAAAATCGATCAGCGTGTTGAGATTTTTTACGCACTCAAAAACTACGTCGCCGCCGCGTCCGCCATCGCCGCCATCTGGGCCACCCATCGGAATAAATTTCTCGCGACGAAAACTTACCGAGCCGTTTCCTCCGCGTCCTGATGATATGTATATTTTTGCTTCGTCTATGAATTGCATTTTTTAAAAATTTCCGTTAGTTAAAAAGATCGAATCTTCGTTTTCTATAATCTTGCCGCCAGCTTCTTGAATCAATAATAAGAACGGCTTAAGATTCTCGAAATTATTTTTCTTAAAGTGACATAAATCGATTTTTCCAGATGCTAAATAACCAATTTCAAGTGTTTTACAGCCATAATTTCTGATTACTAAATTGTTTGCGTTGGTTGTGCTTTTTACGGCCTCAAAACTGTTGAGGTCGTCAAGACAGACTAGAAGGGCGTCGCCGCTATTTCGTTTTGAAGTGCGAATTTTTTTGTTGTTTAAGAATGCGCCAAAACCTTTTTCGCAATAATATAATTCTCCGCCGACAATTTTATAAATCGCAACCGCGATCGACTCTTTCAAGCCCTGTTCGTTTTTGTGAATAAGTGCAATCGCAATCGAGCAATCCGACAAGGCGCGCGACAAGTTATTCAGGCCATCAATTGGATAAATAACAAAAGAATATTCAGCATTTTCTTTGTTGACAATCTCTTCTCCATCCGAAAAAACTATGTTGAAATCGGGACGAATTTTGGCGAAATCTTCGAACAAAATTTCTTTCGTGCGTTTATAACAAGCGTTCGTAAATTTTATCGCCGAGCTTGGATTATTCTGTAAAATTTCAAGTTCAGAAAAATCGCGAGAAGTCTTGAAGCTGGCTTTCTCAATTGCTTTTATAATTATATTTAAATTAGCGCTATGTCTCATTTTATTTTTTATTAAATTTATTCACTTTTTAACAATAACTCTTTCAGTCTTTCAATGTCGGCGTCTTTTTGCGTTTCGCTTGGTTTCTCAGGGTTTTTCTCATCAGGTAACTCGCTAAAATTTGGTGGAACGATCAGCGGATCGTCCTTTTTATTAGCGCAAGAAGCGAGAAATAACGTGAGGAATAAAATTATGATTTTCATTTTTGT
The DNA here is from genome assembly GCA_945874115.1 of Rickettsia typhi. GTDB lineage: Bacteria > Pseudomonadota > Alphaproteobacteria > Rickettsiales > UBA1997 > CAMCFD01. Next base: position 1,745 of record CAMCFD010000056.1, read on the forward strand.
TTTTTTAAAAATAAATCTTCCAAAATCAACATAAATACACCGATAAAAACAAAAGAATCGGCTAAATTAAAGGCTGGCCAGTGATAATTTGCAATGTGAAAATCGAGAAAATCGGCGACCGCGCCATTCGTGATTCTATCGGATAAATTGCCGAGAGCGCCGCCAATTATCAGTGCGATTGCAATCATTAAATAAGGTTTATCGTTTCTATAAAGCCAAATTAACATGATTAAAGTTATTGATGAAACTATGACTGAGAATATGATTTGACTGTTCTCGACGTCGCTAAACATGCCGAAACTGACGCCGCGATTCCAAACTTTTACGAGGTTGAAAAAATTGGTGATTTCGATGTAAAAACCCTCATATCCGCCAGATTGCTGGTCTAAAATGTGAAAAATCAACTTTTTGGTAAAAATATCAAGAAAAGCAGCTGAAATGGCGATAAATACGCCTAAAAAAAATAGTTTTTTATTTCGAAAAATGTTGTTATAATCAGTTTTTATCACAATTTTAAATAAATTTATGAAAATAATTTTTATGGGCACGCCAGAATTTGCCAAGCCCGCACTGCAAAAACTTTTAGAAAACGACCAAATCGAAATTGTCGGCATATATACAAAAGCGCCTAAAATAGCGGGTCGCGGCCAGAAAATTAGTAATTCACCAATTCATGAATTGGCGTTGAAACATAATCTTAAAATTTTCACGCCCCTAACTTTAAAGGACGAAGAAACGCAGCAAGAGTTCAAAAAACTGAACGCTGATGCGGCTCTAATTGTTGCCTACGGTCTTATTTTACCGAAAATAATTCTTGAGTCAACTAAATTCGGATGTATTAATATTCATCCGTCAATTTTGCCGAAATGGCGCGGTGCGACGCCAATTCAGTCTACTTTGTTTGCGGGCGATTCTGAAATTGGCGTTTCGATCATCAAGATGGAGCAAGGCGTTGACTCGGGCGACATAATCTTGCAAGAAAAATTTGCAATCACTGATGTTGATAATTATGGAAATCTGGCTCCGAAATTGGCTGAAATGGGCGCTGATATGGCCGTTTTGGCGCTTTTTTCTTTGCGTGACGGCAAAGCTGAATTTATCAAGCAAGATGATCAAAAGGCCAGTTTTAGCAAAAAAATTGTCAAAACTGATGCGAAACTTGATTTTAATCAAGATTCTAGTGAAGTTTTGAATAAAATTCGCGCTTTAAGTGGATTTTTGACCTCATTTTATGAATATAAAGGCGAGAAAATCAAGATTTTTTCAGCCAAAATTATTGAATTTAGTGATGAAAACTATAAAAATGGCGAAGTTGTAAATGATAAATTCGTAATAAAATGCGCGAAAAATGCGATTCAGCCACTGATTTTGCAGCGCGAAGGAAAAAAACCAACGACAATTGACGAGTTTTTGCGCGGATTTCGGTTTTAATTGGTATCGGGCCCAAACTTCATTACCTGTTTAATTGTCATTCCTGTGAAAGCGGGAATCTAAGAAAATCTACTTCGAAAGTTTCGTAAATTTTTTAATCAAGAAAAATGCCAGAATAAGACCGAAAATAAAAGGCAAAATCCATATTATAAATTCCGATTTTATTTCTGCCGACATTAAAATTTGATCACCAAATTCATTTTGCAATTCGTTTTTTATTTCTTCGCTGGTTTTATTTTGTGCAATTTTTTCGCGAATTATTTTTCGCAAACTCGCAGAAAATTCAGTGTTCGAACTTTCAATTGATTGCGCTTCGCAAACTAAACAGCGAATCTCGGCGAATAATTTCATCGCTCTTAATTCATCTTGTTCGTCGACAAGTCTTGTTTCGGGAGAAAGCGCGAAAGAATTAAAGCAGAAAAAAAATGCGCAGAAAAATATTATTTTATTAATCATGGCTCGAATTTTTTAGAGGAAATTTTTATCGATAATTCCGCTGAAAACTTTTTTATAACCGCCAGTCATGATAATTTTTGAATCATCGCCACTCCAGTCAATTCTAAGGTCGCCGCCTTTGAAGCGAGTGATAATTTTGTTGCCGCTGACTAATTTATTTTTAATCGCAACCGCGCCAACCGCGCAAGCACCGGTTCCGCAGGCGAGGGTTTCTCCGGCGCCTCTTTCAAAAACTCGAACCTCGATAATATTGTTTGATGCAATTCTCGCAAATTCAACATTTGTTTGTTCGGGAAAAAATTCGTCATTTTGAACTTTTTTACTGATGAAAAAAAAATCTTCGTCCGAAAGAGGATTGTCGATAAAACATACGGCGTGAGGGTTTCCAACGTTTATCGTGTAGAATTTTAAATCATTAAAATAAAAATCTTCACCAAATTTCGGTATCGCCATTTCAACAGAAATTTCATCGTGTGATTTTTTGCAATTTAAAATTCCCGCTAAAGTCTCAACTTCAATTTCATCACTTAATTTTTCTTCCATAATAATTTTTGCAACGCATCTTGTCGCATTGCCGCAAGCTTTTGACTGTGATCCATCTGAATTATAAATTTCCATAAAACAATCGGCGTTATCAGAATTTTTTATAACGATAAATTGGTCACAGCCAATGTTTCTGCGGCTTGACAGGCTTGAAATTTGCGCGGGAGAAAAGCTAATATTATTTTTTCTGGCGTCGATTATTATAAAATCATTGCCAGCGCCGTTCATTTTTATGAAAGAAATTTGCTGCATTTTGCGAAACTTTTGTGGTTTTAGAAAATTAATTTTCTTGCAAATAATTTATTCGCAAGAAAAATATTATTTCTTTGCTCTTTCAACATATTCGCTGTTTTCGGTGCGAACCACGATTGAATCTCCAGACTCAACGAAAGGTGGAACCAAGACGCGAACGCCATTTTCTAAGACCGCAGGCTTGTAAGAAGAAGAGGCGGTTTGTCCTTTCACAACCGCGTCGGCCATTTCAACTTTAAGAATTACGGTTTCCGGAAGTCTGATTGAAACCGGTTTTCCGTTGCAAAATTCGATGCCAAGCATCATTTCATCTTGTAAAAATGGAGCAGAATCGCCAAGTAAATCTTTAGAAAAACTTTGTGGCTCATAGCTATCAACATCCATCGCGACTAAGTCGGTGCCGTCCATATATTGATATTGGAATTTTTTTTGCTCAACGAAAGCAACTTCAACATCTTCTGATGAAGCGAAGCGGGTGTTGGTTTTGGTGCCTGTTGTAATATTTTTCAATTCAACTTGAATATACGCGCCGCCTTTGCCGGGTTTAACGTGATCGCGCTTTACGACTGACCAAAGTTGATTTTGATAGCTAACGACGTTTCCGACGCGAAGTGAGTTTGCATTTGTTTTCATTTTATCTAAATTTAGGTTAGTGTAAATTTTTAACTATTTCTTCAACAACTTTTTTAGCATCGCCAAAAATCATCAAAGTATTATCTTTGTAAAATAATTCATTTTCAACGCCAGCATAACCAGCATTCATTGAGCGTTTGATGAAGAAAACGGTCTTGGCGTGTTCAACATCAAGAATTGGCATTCCATAAATCGGGCTTGTTTTGTCGGTTTTCGCCGCCGGATTCGTCACGTCGTTGGCGCCAATTACAATCGCGACATCGGTCGATTTAAATTCGCCGTTAATTTCTTCAAGCTCGAAAACTTTTTCATAATCAATATTTCCTTCGGCAAGCAAGACATTCATGTGTCCAGGCATTCTTCCGGCAACTGGGTGAATTGCGAATTTGACGCTTATTCCGGCTTCTTCAAGTGTTTTGGTGAGTTCAGAAACCGCGTGTTGCGCGCCAGCAACGGCCATTCCATAACCGGGAACGATGATAACCGAACTTGATGATTTAATCATGTAAGCCGCATCCTCAGGGCTTGCTTGTTTGAATGGTTTTTGTTCTTTTTCTTGAGTTTCGCTTCCTACGGCGGCATTTTCGCTAAATCCACTGAAAATAACGCTTACTATCGAGCGATTCATCGCTTTACACATGATGTAGCTTAGAATCGCGCCGCTTGCGCCAACCAAAGCGCCAGTGATGATTAATAAATTGTTGCTTAATGTGAAGCCGATACCGCTTGCGGCCCAGCCAGAGTAAGAGTTTAGCATTGACACAACAACTGGCATATCGGCGCCACCAACAGGAGCGATTAACACAAACCCTATGAAAAGTGAGAATAATGTAAGAAGGATAAATAAAAATTTCGAGCCAAATGCGATGAACATCACGGTTAATATTGTTGCTGTTGCGCCAAGAATTTTTGCCGCTTTCTTCGGGTCTTTAAAAATCGTAATTTTTGAGTTCATTGAGCCGCTAAGTTTTAGGAAAGCAACAATTGAGCCGGTGAAAGTTATTGCGCCAATTGCGACGCCAAGGCCCATTTCGATTAGGCTTGAAGTTTTAATCGCGCCGTCAGATTTGATTCCAAATGTGTCGGGCATCCATAATGCGGCGCTTGCGATGAAGACTGCGGCAAGGCCAACCAGCGAGTGAAAACCCGCCACTAATTGAGGCATTGCGGTCATTTTAACTTTTTTGGCGATGAAATATCCAATACCGCCGCCAATTGCGATGGCAAGAAGAATGAAAAATATATTGTGAATTTGGGGCAATAATAAGGTTGTGATTATTGCTAAAGCCATTCCTGAAATGCCGCAATAATTGCCGATGCGCGAGGTTTTCGGTGATGATAAAAAATAAAGCGATAAAATGAATAAAACCGCACAGATTAAATATGAAAAGTTAACAAAATTTTGCATTTTTAATTATTTTTTTAATAAAATTATTTTAAATTTAAGTAAAGATATTAGCCGCCAGCTTCGTGTCCCGCGCCTGAGTGTAATCTTGGAATCTTCATATTAAATTCTTTAATCGGATTGACGCCACTAAGGCTGGTGTCACCCATCGAACTTACAACAAATTCTGCGCCGCCGTGGCTTATGTTTCCGGGGCTGATTAATGTTCCGTCAGCAATGTCAGTTAGCGGATTATTCATGAGATTGGAGCCATATTTTTTCAGCAACTCATCGGCATTTCCGCTAACTCCTAAATCGATATTGCCACCAAATTTTTGCGACAATTCGCCGTTAAGGTCGCCACCAACTTTACTGTCAACTCCGGTTCCTCCGCCACCCAAAGAAGCGCCAGAATGGGTGTCGGCTGAGTGGTTCTTCATCGAGGCTAGCATTGCTGAATTTATGCCTTCCGGCATTCCTTCTGACATATTAATTAGTTAGTTTTGAAATTATTCTATAAAACTCGACCAATTTCGTTTAAAAATAAGAAATCTATTTATCAGTTGCTGCAATCGCTGCCATATTTAATATGTCGTTAATTGACGAGCGCATCGTGACAATTTGTACGGGTTTTTCGAATCCGTCCAAGATTGGTCCAACGACCGTGCAATTTCCAACTTCTTCAAGCAATTTTGTCGCAATATTTGCCGAGTGTAATCCTGGGCAAACTAAAATATTCGCAGGCGCGGTCAAGCGACAAAACGGATATTTCGCCATTTTTTCGGCGTTAAGCGCAACATCGGCGGTCATTTCACCGTCATATTCGAAGTCGACTTTTTGTTTGTCGAGAATTTCTACTGCTTCTTTTATGCGGCTTGACTCAGTTTTTAGTGCACTTCCGAAGTTCGAAAATGATAAAAATGCAACGCGCGGTTCATAACCCATCGCACGCACTTTTTTCGCGGTTTGAATCGCGATTTTCACCAAATGTTGTGATGATGAAAGTTCAGAGCAAGCGGTGTCGGTGATGAAAATGGTGCGTCCTTTTGAAATAACCATTGAAACACCAAGAACGATTTCGTCTTTTTTGTTTTTGACAACTTGCCAGACGTCAGTTAACGATTTGCGATAGCCGCGGGTGAGGCCGGTGACAAGAGCATCGGCGTCGCCACAAGCAAGCATTGCTGAAGCGAAAACGTTGCGGTCAGTTTTTACCATTCTCACGCAATCAGAATGAAGAACGCCACGTCTTTGCAATTTTTCATAAATATAATCGGCATATTTCGTGTTTTCTTCCGAAATCGACGCGTTATAAATTTTGATGCCTTCCGGTTTAATGTTGGCTTCTTTCATGTGTTCAAGAACTTTATCTTCTTTACCAATCAAGATTGGAGTTCCATAATTATTGTCGCGCCACATTGCGGCAACACGGATAATTTCTGGTTGTTCGCCTTCAGCAAAAATAACTTTTTTAGGGCTTCGCTGTAATTTCTCAAAAATCATGCTTAAGCTGTTGACTGTAGGGTCACGACGAGCTTGAAGTTGTTTTTTGTAAGCGTCCCAATCGGTGATTGGTTTGCGCGCAACACCAGTCGCAACAGCCGCTTTCGCGACAGCAACAGGAACAACGCTTATCAAACGCGAATCGAAAGGAGTTGGAATAATGTAATGTTTGCCGAATTTCATATCGCGGCCGCCATAGGCTTTGATAACTTCGTCAGGAACACTTTCGCGAGCAAGTTCAGCGATTGCAATTGCTGCTGCGATTTTCATTTCTTCGTTGATGGTTGAAGCACGAACGTCAAGTGCGCCGCGGAAAATATAAGGAAAACCCATCACGTTATTAACTTGGTTTTCGTAGTCAGAACGCCCAGTTGCAACAATCGCGTCATCGCGCGTCGCGTGAACTTCTTCTGGCGTAATTTCTGGGTCGGGGTTTGCCATCGCAAAAATCACCGGATTTTTCGCCATCGATTTTACCATTTCTCTGGTCACAGCGCCTTTAACTGAAAGGCCCAAGAACACGTCAGCGCCATCCATTGCTTCAGCGAGGCTACGTTTTTTGGTGTCGACCGCGTGAGCGCTTTTCCATTGGTTCATTCCGTCGGTTCTGCCTTTGAAAATAACGCCTTTAGTGTCGCATAAAAGTGCGTTTTCGTGAGGCAATCCCATTGCTTTAAGAAGCTCTAGACAGGCGATTCCTGCGGCTCCGGCGCCGTTGACGACAACTTTAATTTCACTCATTTTTTTGCCCGACATGTGCAAAACGTTGAGAATGCCCGCGGCAGAGATGATTGCTGTTCCGTGTTGATCGTCGTGAAAAACGGGAATATCCATTAATTCGCGCAATTTGCTCTCAATAATGAAACACTCTGGAGCCTTGATGTCTTCAAGGTTAATGCCGCCCCAAGTTGGCCCTAAATATTTTACGGCGTTGATGAATTCATCGGCATTTTCAGTCGCAACTTCAATGTCGACAGAGTCAATATCGGCGAAGCGTTTGAAGAGAACTGATTTTCCTTCCATAACTGGTTTTCCGGCCAAAGCGCCAAGGTTTCCAAGGCCCAATACCGCTGTTCCGTTAGAAATAACCGCAACATAATTGCCTTTTGAGGTGTAATCGTAAGCTAAATCGGGGTTTTTGGCGATTTCTAAACAAGGAACCGCAACACCCGGTGAGTAAGCAAGCGCCAAGTCGCGCTGTGTATTTAAAGGCTTAGTCGCGTGCATCGCAACCTTTCCAGGTTGGCCTTGAATATGGAACATTAAAGCTTCTTGCTCTTTTGAAGTTTTTGTTGAATTGTCCATTTTTTCTGTCATAATTTGTAATTATTAAAATAATGTTAAAATAATAGTGCCAAAATGTTAGCATATTAAAAATATTTTGTCAAAGGTTGTTAATATTTATGTTTTTTGGCCTTTTATGGTTGATTTTTGGCGTTTTTAAAAATAGACTCAGATTTTGATGAAAAAATTAATAATATGAAGATTAACAAAAAAAAGAAATTCAGTGATTTTTTTATAAAATCGCAAAATGACAGGCAAATTGATTTTTTGGTTTTGCATCACATCGAGGCTGATTCAATAAATCACGCAATTGAACAGCTTGTTCAACATAAAGTAAGTTCACATTTTGTGATTGATGAAGCGGGAAAAATATTTGAATTAGTTGATGAAAATGATGTTGCTTATCACGCAGGACACAGCTGTTGGCGCGGTGTTGATAATTTGAATTCGGCATCAATTGGTATTGAATTTATCAACCCAAATGCGTTTAGCAAGAAATTTAAAAAAGCTCAAATGCGAAGTGGAGCAAAGCTTTGTGCTTATTTAATTGAGAAATATAACATTAAACAAGAAAATATCGCGGGTCATTCTGACATTGCTTATTATCCGCACGGTTTTTTTGATGGCCACGGAATCAGGCTTGACGGATTTCTTGACAGAAAGCGCGATCCATCACATTTTTTTGACTGGAAATTTTTAGCGCAAAACGGAATTGGAATTTATCCAAAAACTCAATTT
>CAMCFD010000057.1 GCA_945874115.1 Rickettsia typhi
GAAGATTTGCGCGAGGCAATTCACCAGCATCGCGATCGTCCGGCGATTGTTTTTGCTAACATCGGAACAACAATGACCGAAGCAAAAGATGACATTTCTAAGATAAAAATCGCGCTAAAAAATTCGGCGATTCGCAATTTTTATATTCACTGTGACGCGGCTTTGGCGGGCACATATCTAGCTTTAATGAACCACGAACCGCACTTTGATTTTTCTTGCGGTGCCGATTCTGTCGCAATTTCTGGACATAAATTTATCGGTTCGCCAATTCCTTGTGGCGTTGTAATTGTTAAGAAAAATTATCGCGATCGCATCGGACAAACGATTCCATACATTGGCACAACTGATACGACAATAACCGGTTCGCGCAACGGCCACAGCCCAGTGTTTTTGTGGTATGCGATAAAAAAACTTGGCATTGAAGGCTTAAAAGAGCGCGCCGTTCAAAGCATGAAAATAGCAGCTTATGTTGAGGAAAGACTTAACAAAATAGGCTTTAACGCGTGGCGCAATAAAAATTCGATCACGGTTGTTTTTAGAAAACCAAGCAAAGAACTTTGTCGCAAATGGCAACTTGCAAGCGAAGATAATATCGCTCATATTATTTGCATGCCCGGAATTAAAAAATCGGCGATTGACCAGTGTTTGAAAGAGATTGAAATCGAGAGTGGGATTGCTTAATTTCAGCCTATTGCCGAATAGAATTTAAGTCAAAAAACAATCTCTAAACTTTCTTGACGAATTCAGATTTTAATTTCATCGCACCAATGCCGGCGATTTTACAATCTATGTCGTGATCTCCGCCAACTAGGCGAATGTTTTTAGCTTTTGTGCCGACTTTTACGACTAAAGACGAGCCCTTAACTTTCAAGTCTTTGACGACTATAACATCATCTCCGTCTTTGAGAATGACGCCGTTCGCATCTTTTATAACAACATCTTCATCTTCCTGAGAAATTTGTTCGCCATTTTTTGGCCATTCAAAAGAACATTCAGGACAAATTAAAATTTCTCGCGCTTCATAAACATATTCACAGCCACATTTCGGGCATTTCGGCAATATTTCTTCACTCATAATTTTTGGTAGAATAAAATGCCGCCAACAAAAATATAATTTTGACAGCGGCAGTTTGAAAATACAATAAATTGTACCATTTCCCACTAAATTAGCTTTTGTGGAAAATTAGTATTACTATCTTTCTAAAACTGTTTTTAAATTATTTAAGCCGGCTTCAAAGTTTTTTTCAACCTCGCCTCTCTTGAAAAAACAAATTAAGTTAAAAGGGAAAGGAGTTTTTCCTGACATTCCCCACTTCACTTTTGTGTGCTCTTTATCAAGAACTTCAAAAATATAATATGCTTGGTTTGTGACTTGCATTGGCTTAGAAAAGCGCAATTCAACATTAATTATTTCATTTGGAATAATGTTGATAATTTCAGCTTCGCCAACTCCTACCTCGCTGTTTCCTGACCAAGCATGAACGAAGCCGATTTTGCCATCTTCACCCCTAAATTCTTGCACAATATTTGGATCTTGTTTTAACCAAGGATTCCATTCGCTGCTGTTTTTCATTATCTTGACATAATCAAAAACTTGAGTTGTAGACTTGTTAATCACGATTTCTTTTTCAATCTTAAAGTCTTTAGGCATAATGGCCGCAACTATTAATAATGTAGCTAAAACCCCAATTAAAATCAAAAATATTCTTTTCATATATTTGCCAAATTAATTAATGTTATGAAACCGAAGCTGCATTATAAATTTTATTTTTTTTATTTCTAATTAGCAAGTTTTTCGCGGCCTCAACCAAAAGTCGCGAAAAAACTTCACGCCAAAAATCACTTCTAATTTTTCGAAATCCATTGATACGCTTTTTCAAACTCTTTGGCTTTGAAAGTTTTTATGTCTTTTTTTATAGCCATTTTTACAACCGCCAAAGTTAATCTTTGCCATAAGCTTCCCATTACAACCGCTAAGCGTCCAACGTTGTAATAATGTGATTTAATAAAGTTTACGTGATATTTGAAAGCCGCAATATTTATCCAACCATTAAAGCGCCTAGCATCGACCAAAACCTTAATTTGTCCGAATTGCGCAATTAAATTATCGATTTGCGGAGTTATTGTTTCAATGTCGTGAGCCTGCAATTTTCCGTCGATTACAACTTTTACGACTCCATTTTTTATTACTTCTATTTTTATCATAAAATTTATTGTTTAAATTAATATTTTTACCTGATTTTATTGTAAAGCAAATTTTATATAAATTGCAAATGTTTATAGAAATAACGTTGGTTTAGCGTATTTTAATCTTTTTAAGCGCTGGAAAATAAAGGATTTGAAGGTAATGCTTCTTAAGCCAAAAAAGTTCTAGATTCCGATGAGGGACTTAAACTAAATTTGACGATCCACACAAGAAACTGAAAGGCAAAAATCTAAAAAGACATCAAAGTAAAAAATTAATAAAAAGATGCGATAAAACTATTTAGCAATAAGTTCTAAAATATATAGCCCAAGTTTAAAATTGTGGCTTTATAAAAACTGTAGCGAAATGGGATTTTTTTATAGATTTTCGTAAAAAATTGCAAAGCGGTTGTTTTTAAAGACTTATCACGCTTGGTTTTGAATAATATTTAAGCAATTGACAAAAACCAATTTGTCACTTTCGCGCATACGAAAATGACAAATGATTATTTTATCCATTTTTTAAATTTCTCTTTTTCAACACCTTCAGGAATAATCCATTTTTTTATTTCCGGATTCCATCTTGCGCCCAAAGCTTTCGCTTCATCTTTTTCTGCAAACGGAACATCGATTGCCTGACCGACTGGAACTGATTTCTTTTCGCTAAAATTCGCTTCGTTATTTGACATATTTTTTATTTTAAGTTTTTATGAAATTATATTTTAATAATAAATTACCAAATTTGCAATCTTATTTAGAACTTATTACTAAATAATTTCATCATATATTTCTGATAAAATTTTTTTAGAAATATAAAAACCCAACTAAACCAAGTGCAGAGATTCTCGTTGCCTATCGATTCCCGAAACAGAACTGCCACGAGGATTTTGAGCCGAACCGCTAAGCTTAGCCTCATCAACGAAATCTCTCTTTATCAACTTACCATCTATAAATTTTGTATTTTCAGCCGGCACGAAAACAAGCCTTCCGTCACTATTTTTTTCAAGAATCATATTATCTATTGGGGCCGTTTGATTATTATTAACAACCGTATATTGCCTTTGTATAGCAGCTCGATAAGGTGCAACTTGGCAATCTACATACACATATTGCTCTTCTCGTTTCAAAAAATGATTAAAGTCTGACAAAAGCGGACTTCTATTGAGCTCTCCCTTTTGATGAACTAGAGTGACTTGCAAAACTCTTCTTTCGAATTCTCTCAACATATATTCATAAGTTTCTTTCTGGCGCCTTGATAATTTTGAACAGTCATCTTTTATCATAAAATAATACCATTTCAAATTAATAATTAGTCTTTTGTGGAAAATAATTGAGATTCTACATCAAAATTATGAAGCATAAATAACCGAATGAAAGATGGTATTATGCAACAAAAACTCGCATTAATTTAGTCTAGAAATTTACATCACCGCTTTTAGAATCGTCAATTTTAACAAAATAGAAATTGTTTTTTACGACTAATGTTTTTGCAATTTTATCATGAAGCGCTTGTTTTTTCTCGGTAAAAATCACCATAAAATATCCGATGAAAAAAATTATACAAGAAATAAACTCGGACAAATATCGAATTGTCGCGGTTTTGAAAGATATGCGATTGCCATTTTCATCGACGATTTTTAATCCCAATATTTTTTTGCCAATTGTTGCCTGCCAAGAAGATGAATTTAGAAATGCGTTATAAATCCAATAAACAAAAAAAGGATAAACAAAATTTAATGCCAGTTTCACAGAATCATTTTCATAAGAATTTTCTACAAATGAATTGATGAATAGAATCGGAATCCACATAAACAAGCAATCTGCAAAATAGGCAAAAAATCTGATCCAAAAACCAGCATATTGAATCGATTCTATTTTTTTTAATTTTGGCATTTTTTATTTTGTTTTTTTAGAAGGTGCGCAAATTCAACGCTGACAAACGAATTTTAGCAAGGTCGAGCTTAAAAAGGAAGTTCTTTTTGAATTTTCTTAGCGAAATCTAATCGACGGAAACGCTCCATTTTTTGCCAAGATATTTTTCAACATCGAGACGATCTTTAGTTTTTAGAACGCTATTAAATATTATAATTTCGGCGATGTCACCATTAAAAAATTCTCCTCCAGCAAAATATGAACCAATTGCAGCATTAGGAAATGAAACAAGATGATCAGTGGGATTTCCACTGCCGCTATCAGTTGACGCTTCTAGAATTCCGTTAACATAGTGAAATTTTCCGTCGGATGAACTTTTTACATAAGAATGAATTCGCGGAATCGGCTTGGTATAAGCCGCCACAGATGAACTTGTGTCATTTGATAATTGGTCAAAAATATAAGTTGTGTCATTGCGATATCCAAGTTGCAAATTTGTGTTTAGCGTTAATGATGATCCGCCCATAAACATTCTTGATCCACTTGACCTTCTTTGTTCCAAAACAAAAATGGTATAATCGGTGCCGACTAAAATATTGCCGTTAAAAGGAAAAGTGTCATCAGTGCCGTCAAAGCGCAAACACGGAAGAAGATTGATGCACTTACTAACATAAGTTGGCCTTTCGCTGCCTGTTTGGGTAAGAATTTGGTTGCCATTAGAGGTGGGATTTATTTTGTACCAAGTGCTAACCGCAGAAGACTCTTCTGTCTCATTATCATCAAAACTTTTTTCCGACACTGTCTCAAGCCACAAAACAAGACTTTTTATCGATGAAACAGGTGAGCTGTTTGTGGCACTTCGCGCAATTTGCAATTTGTAAGCAGCGATAATTCTTGTCGATTGCGTAATTCCCGCAATTATTATGCCAATTAATATCAAAACAATTGAAAGCTCGATAAGAGAAAAGGCTTTTTTGACTTTTAGTTTCATAATTTTTGGTGTTAATTTTTTATAAAAAATATAATAAATATGATGGAAATATTTGTCAATATCACTGATATAAAGATGACAAAGACACGCTTTTAGCAACAACAATATAAACAAAATTATGATTATTTTAAGTCATTAACTTAAGAATAAATTCTTGACATGTTTTGAACTTTTTCGCCAAATAAAATAGATTAAATAGTGAGAATATTTTCCGCGTTATTTACGATATAAAAACCACCTTCATTTAAATAGTGAACATCATTCAATTTATAAACAATTTCCGAACCATCAAGTTGTTTGAAGACCGCCCCCGCCTCTTCGCAAATTATTTGTATCGCACAAATATCCCATTTTGAAGTTAAGCCATAACGATAATAGACATCGGCGGCGCCACGCGCAATTAAACAGCCCTTGATCGAGCTTCCAATGGCCAAAATCTGCGCAATCTTCGCCTTATTTTTTTCATACAAAGCCACATTTCTCGAATTTTTATAATTTCTCGAATCAAGAACAACCAATCTCTCGCGACGATTTGAAACATGAACTCTAGCAAATTTTTCAAGCAAGAATTCGTCTTGCGATTTCAAATAAAAACTGCCGCAATTTTTGACGGCATAATACATTTCACGCAAATTTGGCGCATAAACAAAACCCGCAACCGCTTTATTTTCACAGCACAAGCCAATATTTATCGTAAATTCTCCAGTTTTATTGATGAATTCTTTAGTGCCATCAATTGGGTCGATCACCCAGAAATAGTCACTTTCGGGCAAATTTTCTTTGTTCTTCTCTTCGCACAGAATCGTGAAATTTGGATAATTTTTTGTCAGGAAATCAGAAATTAAATCGCTGGCTTTTGTGTCTGCAGCGGTCACCGGCGTGTTGTCAGATTTATATTCTACATCTTTTTTATTATCGAATTTATCATAAATTTCCATGATCTCATCACCGACATTCTTCAAGAGATTTAGTAATTTTTGAATTTCTTGGGCACTGAATTTACGCATAAATTTATAAAATTATTATATCGCATATAATCATATCGCTAAAATCCTTAAAAAATAGTATTTTTTTAAATTATAAAAATTAAATATTTTTATTGCTCTGTCTTGATACGCTTTTAAAATAAGACTCTGTAGAGATTTATACTAAAATCAACCATATCGCAAGAATTGAACAAAAATATTCAAACTTATATTGTGATTTGAGAATGATTTACAAAGCAAAACGGTCGCCTTATTTCACTTATATTGATGAGAAATTTTTAAACTTGCCAGAAATTTTCGGTTAAACCCTTTATTTTAAAGCCTCCGAGCCGCTAATGTATACAATATATGATTATCACGTCAAACATATAAATATCGCATAAATTTTCATCCTAAATAGGCTTCAAGAGCAACAAAATCAAGCACTCAGCTATCATGGCAACCGCACTTGACACGATAGACATATCTATGTTAAATTTCAAATAGAGTTACAAATTATCGTTTTAATTAAAGAGTTAGTTTAACTTTTTAATTTTAATGGTAATAAATTTTAGTTATAAATTGTTACCAACTAAACATATAAAACTTATGAAAAAATTACTAATTGCTACATTAATTTTTAGCGCAATTGCGACTAAATCTTTTGCAAAGACCGAAGGAAATTATGTTGGAATCGATTTAATTGGCGTCAATGCCGATCAAAGTTATGGCTCAGGCGAGAATTTTGACGATAATGCTGTTGGTTTTGGTGTTAACTATAAATATGCAATTAACTTTGATGGCTTCTTTTTTGCACCAAACATTGCTTATGAACGCTTAGGAACTAAGGCAATAAATTCTAACGGAGACGGGGTAAAAATCGATAACAGATATAGCGCCAGAATCGACGCAGGTTATGATTTCAACGATGACTTTGCTGCGTATGCTGGTATTGGCGCCGCTGCGGTTGATTACAAAATCGACTGGAGAAATACCGTAGGAGCTTCTAAAAACGACACTGAAATGTCTGCACTATATGCAATTGGTGCAACGGTTCGCCCGCATAAAGATATTATCTTAAATGTGGAATATAATTTTCAAAACATAGATTTAGATACTCCGTTAGCAGGTGTCGAATCAGGAACTGACATTTCGGCGGTTAAAATTGGCGTAGCTTATAGATTCTAATGATTTTCGTAAGCTCACTAATATTTAAATTTTAAAGCGAAGTGCGCAATTGCCACTTCGCTTTTTTATTTTTTTGCAAAAAAGTTTTGCTTTAAGAAATTCCGCACTCATCAACACTTAAAATATCCGTCTCCATCGACAGTCTCATTTTATGTCCATTCTATTTAAAGTTTCTAATTTATGTTGCAAAATAAATAATATGCTGCGATAAATAAATCAAGGAAACATTATCAACAAAGAGAAATTCAAATATATGTCAAAACCCACTGACGCATTAGAAGTTTTACGACATTTTCGCGACACATTTGAAAGCGTTGCAATGGTTCAAGAGCTCGAAAATGGAAAATCTCAATCAGAAACTCATTACGAAGGAGACGCAAAATTAGGATATAGATCTCTGTTGATGGCTTTTCAGTTAATACACAAAAATAGCATCTCTAAAACAGATTACGAAAAAATCGATAATGCAGTCGCAAATTTAACAGAGCTCATAAAAGACTCAGAAAATAAAAAATCAAAGTCACGCAAACCACACACATTTGCTAACCCAAAAGATTATGCCACAAAAACAATAGAAACCTTAGAGGCAAAAGAATTTGGCGATAAAGGATGTAGATCGATTTTTATTGTTTTATCAGGCTCGATGCATACAATGCTAGCCGAGATCAAAGAATATGTTGACGGAGAGCTGTCGGCGCGAATATATAACGGTGGTAAATATAAAATACCGATCGAAGAAAAAATGGGAATTTTTAAAGTAGTCTCAGAAAGAAAAATAGAATCAATCAAACAGTTAAACTTGTTTTTGCAAGATGTTTTGCTTTTTAAAAAAGGCGACAAAGAGGCAGAAAAAAGAATGGTTGATTTTTTAAAAGATGAAACCTCAGAAATAAATTTCATAGAAGGAATTCCTCAACACGTCGGAAATTGTCAAAGTAATTCGCTAAATATTATGGTCAATGAATGTATTGGATATGATGACGAAGGAGCCACCTTGTCAGTTAAAATAAGAGACTTCATCGAAAGCAAGTCGCGTAAAAAAATTGTCTCTCAGATAGAGAAAATTGTTGAAGACCATTCAGAAGAAAGCAAATCGAGCGGGAAAAAAATATCAGTAAAAAATGCTGAAGCGGTTTTAGAAAGAGAGTCTGGAAAACAAAGATGGAGCTAGCAAAACATTACCACACTCTAAAAATGAAGAAGGACGGAGTTTTTGTCGACCCCGTCCCAATCCGATTTACGTTAAATATTATCTTTAATCGCACGAGTCAAATCAGAAACTTTTTTATCATCAACCAAGCCTTCAATTCTTGACAAGATTTTTCCTTTATCGTCAATCAACAAAACATAAATTTTGTCTTCTTGCATTTTCATAATTTCGAAAAACTCAGCGCGATTTGTATAAACAGTGATTGTGTGGCGTCGACTGTCATCATTCTTAATGCCAAAACGCATCGCATTATTCACCCATGCGCGCTTGAAAGCGTTAAGTTCATAAATTATCGGCAATTCATAAAAACTGATATTTTCATTTTTAATTTCAGAAATATAAGGAATCCAACCATCAACATCTTTTTGCTGTTCGCGCTTAAAAGCAACAATTACGATATTAAGCTTAGAGTTAAAAGCAGTTGGCATTTCGCGCTCTTTTCCTTCCAAATCAATACCTATAATCTTTGGAAAAAAATTAACTTCATTTTTCTCAACTTTAGAATTTTTGCCAGCACCAATTAGACACGATTGCAAAATTAACGCAGAAATTAAAATAATTATTTTTTTCATAATATTAAATTTTTTAATAAAATTAGTTGATTTTTTCAAGTAATTTTATTAATTACTTGAAAGCCCTATAAAAAAGAATATATCATAAAATGTTGCAAAGCCAGAAGTTTTTAAAAATATTAACTAACGAACAAATATTCACTCAAAACTTACGCGAGATAAATTTTAATCTCAAATTTCCAAAGAAGCGCTTTTTGACCTACTCCGATTTAAAATTTTCCAAAGAAACAAAAGCTAGAAATATAAACCTTGTATTTTAAAAGCCACCTAATAATATACGAAAAAATTAACATAAAAAAAATAATTATGGAACACATTACATTAATATTAATTGCCGCAACATCAATTGTTTTATACATTTGGTACGCAAGAATTATTTCTCAAAAAAATAAAGCAAAAGAATGTCTTTCGGGCATCGATGTTCAGCTAAAAAAACGCAGCGACTTAATTCCAAATATTTTGAAAATCGCTTCAAAATTTATGGAGCACGAAAAAGGATTAATTGAAAAAGTCACCGCTCTTCGCGCGCAAGTTGATAATTCTTACGATAAAAATGACACAGAGAGCGTAAAATCACACTTAAAAAATGTTGGAGCCCTTGATAGCAACTTAAGCAAATTAATGCTGTCGGTTGAAGCCTATCCCGAT
>CAMCFD010000058.1 GCA_945874115.1 Rickettsia typhi
CATCTTCCTTCCATTCCATGAAATATTTTTCGCCAGTGTCAATTGTGCCATATCTCAAACCTTCACTATCATTGCCTGCAAAAACAAATTGAATGGTGCTAAAAAAAGAGCCAATAACTTCTTTTTTTTGATTATTTAAGCTTTGACGAATTCCATCGCCAATTGAAACCGTGCTTCTTTTTAATTCTAAAACACCAACCGCAATTCCGTTAACATAAAGAACAATGTCGGGGCGTTTTTCGCGGTTTCCAAAAATTGTGACTTCCTGCGCAATTGCAAAATCATTTTCTTCAGGATTTTGCCAATCAATGAAATTTATAGTTTGATGATTTTCGCCAATATTTTCAACAAGCTTAACGCCATAACGAAGCAAGCTGTAGGTGTTTTTATTGTTGTTATAAATGCTTTCATTTGGGTTGTTTGCTGTGGTTTTTAGCTTGTCAATTGCACGGTTGATTAAGGTTTGGCTATAACCTTTTTTTATCAAAAATTTAGCAAGATATTCTTCTTCAATATTGCGGTTATTAACGCGATCTTCCCAGTTTCCTAAATATTCATAATTCAGCTTTTCGCTAAATAATTTAATGATGCGATTTTGTGTTATTCTTTCCACTTGCCCAATCATACTAATCTAATTTTTCCGGTTAATAATTGCTGCATCATGCCTTGTTTTATGGCTTTAGCTTTGGTTAGTTTTTTGGTTAGGGTGCTGATTTCGCTGTCCATGTCGGATAAGATTTTTGCGATTTCTTCTTGCTCAGACTTTTTATTAGGAATTATAATTTCTATAGGGTTTAAATCACTAGGATGAATGTGTGGTTGAGCACCTCCAGTTTGCATTTTGTATATTTTTTCTTGTAGCAGCTGAAGGAAAAAGAAAATAAATTCAATAGAGTAATTCTTGTCTTCTTCAATCGTTGAACAGTCCGAAGCAAAAATTGGATAATTATGAAATGCAATATATCCAGCACTAGCACCAGATGCGCTTATGGTAATTGTTTTTCCAAAACGATTTGCTTTGTTGTTATGATAAGCAAAAGATCTGCCTCCAGCAATCACAGGTATATTGCCATCAACCCTTGTGTTATTGGTAATCAATTCTCCCTTTTTGATTTTAACCACATCTCCAAGTCTATTCAAAACCCAATGCGGTTTTGGTTTTAGGAGTTGTTGCATGGCTCCTTGCTTGATTTTCTGTTTTTTGTCAATCAGCTTTTCTAAACTTTCAATATAACCATCTGCATCACTCAAAGCATTCGCAATTGCGGTTTGCTCGGTTTTGGTTGGTGGAAAAGATACAATTTTATTTTTAAGTTTTAAGAAATGCCTTTTATAATCTTCTATTTTTATTGGATTTAATAGCAAAGAATAAAAAAGATATGGTGTAATAATTTCTTCTTCTCCATAAAAAACCTTAACCCCATCAGCCCCTTGCGCAAATTGAAAAAAAATAATTTTAATTATACAGGTGTGATCGCCGAATATTATTAACGGTAGATTTTGTTTAATTAATGCTTGTAAATCATTTGTGTAGCCAGATATTATTGATTTAGATTGATCTATCACAGGAATTGAACCGATTGGTAAATATTGTGAAAGAGGTATTTTTTTTCTAGGTGTGATTATTTTTATTGACTCCACCAGTTTTTTCACTTCCCAATCCTCAGGAATCAAGCCAGCTTCCGTCTGCTTAAACTTCGTTTCTATTCGCCCCATTTAAACCCCATATTTTTAAGGTGAGTATTAACTTTTTGCTCGTGAGTCTTTACAGAATTTAAAATTTCAGGAAGCGTGCTTTCATATCTTTCAGCCAACTCTTTAACTCTTTGATTAAGCCTTTGGCTAATTCGTTGCATCTCGTTTTTAATTGTATGCTCAATTGTTGCCATCCATTTATCTTCAACCACCAAAACTTTCACCTCTTCTTCTGTTAGCTTTTTAAATTTTGTGAGTAAATCACTATCAAGCTTTGCACCTTCTTCTTTAAGCTTTTTTGACAAGTCGCTTTGCTCTTCACAAAGTTTTAAATATTTTTCGCAAATTTTTTGTTTTTCTAGCAACTCTTGATTGTTTTTATCGCTTTTTAACTCGGCTTTTAACGCCTTTAATTCTACGCCAACTGTTGTTTTGCTAATTTTATCAAGATTTGCAAAAACTCCTTCATCGCCATTATTTTCTTCTTCAATTTCGGCAATTTGACTGGCAAGGCTTTCAATTGTAGTTTCAAAATTTTCAATTTCGCTTTGCTTAGCTTTAAAATAGCGATTAATTACAATTTCTTTTGGCAATAAATCGCAAATCCAGCCTTTATCAACAATCTTCTTTTTCTTAGTTTTTTTATTGGTAGTTTCTTCAATAATTCTTCTGGTTTCCGCTTTAAAACCACTTGCCACCAATAGATAACAATCATCTTGCATTGTCTCTGCCCAATAGCTCATCAAATGTTGATAAACATCATATTTATCAATCAGCTTAAGATTACTAAAGGCATCAAGCAAATCTTCGCTTAAATTGTGAATGAATTTTTTTGGCTTAGTTTCTTGGTTTATCGCTTTGCAGATTGCAACATTTTTGCTTTTCCATTTTGCAAAAACCTCACTTACTTTGTTTGAATAATTAACAAATTCAGGGTGCGAAAAGATGGTTTGCTTTATTTCATCCTTAGCAATTTTTAATGTGCTGAAATTTTCTCTTTTAGATTTTTCAAATAAGTGATTTTTAAGGCTTGGATAAACTTCCCAGTAATTTTGCAGTGCCTCAATATCAGCATTTGGAATGCCACCACATAAGTGGGCTTCAATGTTTTGAATATCCTCAATTTCGGTGCTGTCGATATAGCGAGGAATATTTAGATTAAATTCTTTTTCTTCGATCTCTGCAAGCGAAACCATGCGGCTATATTTTGCCACTTCGATCTTATTATTAAATGCATCAACAATTTTATGAATATCTTGCTGGCGCAAGCGGTTTTTGTTGCCATCTTTTTCAAATCCTTTTGAAGCATCGATCATAAAAATGCCTTTGCGATTATTGGCATCTTCCTTATCAATTACAATTAAACAGGCGGGAATTCCTGTGCCATAAAACAAGTTTGCAGGCAGCCCGATAATTCCTTTAATAACACCTTTGCGAATTAAGTTTTTACGAATTACGCCTTCAGAATTACCTCTAAATAAAACGCCGTGAGGTAAAATAACTGCTGCTTTTCCAGTGGTTTTGAGCGACTTTAAAATATGCAATAAAAACGCATAATCACCATTTTTAGATGGTGGCGTGCCATATCCATAAAACCTTCCACCTTCTCGCGCTTCTTCTTCAATATTTACGCCATTGCTCCAGCTTTTATAGCTAAATGGTGGGTTAGCAACAATAAAGTCAAAAGTTTTGAGATTAGAATTATCATCAAGAAAAAGCGGTGTTGAAAGTGTGCTTCTTCCTCCTCTAATTTCAGCGGTTGGGTTATTGTGCAAAATCATGTTCATGCGTGCCAATGCTGAAGTGGTGTTATCCATTTCTTGACCAAAAACTGTAATTAGTTTTTCCGCTTCATCGGCAACTTTTAAAAGCAATGATCCAGATCCACAAGTTGGATCATAAACAGAGGTTTGAGCGTTGGTATTTTTGTTATTAATTCCAATTATTTTTGCCATTATTCGACTAACTTCAGCTGGAGTATAAAATTGGCCTTTGCTTTTGCCGCTTTCGGTTGCGAAGTGTCGCATCAAATATTCATAGGCATCGCCCAAAATATCATCACCTTCGGCGTGATTGCCTTTAAAATTTAAGGCCTCGTTTTGAAAAATTGATATAAGGTTTGTAAGCCTTTCCACCATATCTTTACCGCTTCCTAATTTGTTAGGATCGTTAAAATCTGGCATTTCAGAAAGATTATTTTTTTCTGCTATTGGGGCGATTATTAGCTTGTTTATTTTATCGCCAATTTCTGCATCACCTTTTAAAGCAACCATATCTTCAAAAGATGAACCTTGAGGAACTTGAATTGGTGAGTATTTATCCGAATATTTATCGCTGATGTATTTTATGAATAACATTACCAGCACATAATCTTTATATTGGCTGGCATCCATTCCACCCCTTAATTCATCGCAACTTGCCCAAAGAGAGCTGTATAATTCTGATTTTTTGATAGCCATTTTTTAAAATTATATTTTTAAAATTCTAAGTGAAGTTATAATTGTAATTATTTTGTTAATAAATACATACGGCAATTATTTATTTTTCCTATAAATTTCGTCTAAAGTCTTCCCATCCACCATTTTCCAACTTGTCCATCCATTAGCCGGAGACCCTAGCACAACCTGCGCCGCAGTTGACGGGCTAGAAAAAAGATAGTCCTCTTGAAGCTCATAAAACCCATTTTTGTCAAATAAAATTTTCTCTTCAATCAAAGTGGTTCGAATCAAAGGAGCTCTAACTTCTATAAATGTTTTAGAAACTTCCTTAGAACATTTCGCGCCTTTAAATATCACAAAACCTTCTTCAGTATATTTTCCTTGCCCGTAGCAACCCTTGCCATTCTTGCATTCAAAAATAAAATCATTCTTATTATTCTGCGCCGCTTCTTGAAAAATATTTAATCCCAAAACTGAAATTAAAATAGAAATTGTTTCAAAATTATCAAGCAAATCTGCCTCAACCGATTTACTTAAATGCGGTTTTTTAGGCTTCGATAATTCAGAATTATTAATTTTGCACCGATTAGCTTTAATAGCAGTTTCATAAAAAAGCCATTCTAAATATTTAACATGAGTTTTAGTAAAAAAACCAGTTTTAGAAGTAAACGCAATTGCATATTCCCAAAAATCCATTCTTGCATTATGCGTAAATATTCGCTGAATAAAATTTTCTGTTTCGCCAATATAAACCTCTGGCTTTGCGCTATCTTGAGATGATGTTGCTAAAATATATATAGCAGGGGAGGTTAAATTTTCTTCATTTTTAGCAAAATCAAGTTTTAAGCGCGGAATATAAGTTGCTTCAACCGTGCGGCTAGTGATAGAGGCCGATCTAACACTTTTAGGGTCGCCGTCAGGTAAAAATATTTCAATTGTCTTAGGTTTACTAGCCATACTATAATTATATTTACTGCTCTTACTCTTATGATAGTTTTAATAAGTAAAAAATTATAATAGATACAGCTATAAAATGCAATTAAATCCAAAGAAGTCCAGTAAATTTGTATCGAACTAAAAAATTATTAGAATCTATATTTTTACCGCCGCAATCACCTCTCTTTGCTCATAAAGAGAAAGCCAAGGCGGGAATGGGTTTGCAACCCATTCCCTAATATTCATGTCAAACTTCAACTTTTCGATTGATGATATTTTACATGAAAGTGAGGATGGGGTTCGCAAACCATGTCCTGCGCTAGAATTAACCAAAAAAATAATATCGAAGTTTTAACTAAGATTCAAGAATGTTGCTAAGTTGTTGGTGTCTCAGTTTGGAAGAATGTTTATTCCACTGTCGTCCTCGTGAAAGGTTCTGACGGATTATTTCAATATGAAAGTTAAATCCCAATCTGAAAAGAGGGAAATTTCTTGATTTTAGAATTATTCTGAGAAAAAAGTTCGAATAATGAAAATTGTATGATGAAGGGCAGGGAAGCTTTGCTTCCTATCAACTTTAGAGAGAATCAAGATGCCATTAAAAAAATCGCAGATTTTTTTAAGTATGGCGGGAGTGACGGGACTCGAACCCGCGGCCTCATGCGTGACAGGCATGCGCTCTAACCAACTGAGCTACACCCCCAAGAAAAAATGGGGAAAAACTAATCTTTCTTTATGAACGCTTTTAATCTCTTTTCTCACCTTCGGTTCGAAGACGATTAAAAGACTGACTAAAATCATAGATTTTAGTCATTTTTTTCTTAAAATGTTGTCACATTTTATTTTGCTAAAGCAAAACCGAAAAAAATCTGAGCTACACCCCCAAGAAAAAATGGGGAAACTAAAAACAAACTAATGGTGGGTGATGACAGGCTCGAACTGCCGACCCTCTCCTTGTAAGGGAGATGCTCTACCAACTGAGCTAATCACCCGGGTCACAAACTAAAACAAATCTTACATATTCAGCAGCTAAAAAACAAATTTCAGCGTTTTATATCCTAAATCACTTTCGCATTCAAAAATTTCTAACCAAAAACCCGTTAAAAATTCAGCGCTAAACCGTAAAAAGTCCTGCTATTATATAATCATGAAATAAATAATCAAGAAAATCTTTTGCGTCGCACAATAAAAAACCCTCATTTACAATCGCAAATGAGGGTTTCAAAGTTCGTAAAAACTATTTTACAGAATCTTTCAAAGCTTTACCAGCAGAGAATTTCACTCTTTTAGAAGCTTTGATTTGGATTTCTTTACCAGTTTGAGGATTGCGTCCTTTTCTAGCAGCAGTTTTAACAACTTTAAATGATCCAAAGCCGATCAAAGTAACTACGTCACCTTTTTTCAAAGCTTTAGTAGAAGCTTTTAGGAAAGCTTCCAAAGCAGCACCAGCGTCTTTTTGAGACAAGCCAGCATCATTAGCAATTGCTTTAATTAAGTCTGTTTTATGCATTGTTAGGTCAATTAATTTAATATTAAAAACTATGCAACGATAATAATGTTCAAAAAGCCGTGAAGCTTGAAAACATTACTATTAAGGCAAGTTCGCTAAAGAAATTAACGCTTCTATTTATTAAATCAATAGTTTTTTTTAACTTTTTTTAATTTTTTTTCGGTTTTAAAGCCAATTATAGAGCGATTTTAGGAAAAGATTACATTGTCCGACGCAATGAAATCAAGGCTTTGATCAGTTTTTTCTGTGGCGATGTCGCAATCATAAAGCTGAAGGTCATATGCGAGGCCAATTGTGATAAATTCGTGATTTAGTGTCTTAAAATGAATCAGGGTTCGATCAAAAAAACCGCCGCCCATACCTAAACGATTACATTTTTTATCGAAAGCGACGAGTGGAATTATTAAAAAATCGGGGAAAATTTCTTC
This sequence comes from Rickettsia typhi, assembly GCA_945874115.1. Classification (GTDB taxonomy): domain Bacteria; phylum Pseudomonadota; class Alphaproteobacteria; order Rickettsiales; family UBA1997; genus CAMCFD01. The sequence goes on from CAMCFD010000058.1 coordinate 7,008, forward strand.
GCCATTTTTTGGCTCAGAAATATTTTTGTAAAATTTATTGGCGATAAATTCTTGATTTTCGTGATGTAAAATAAATTTAAGCGCAGAATTTTTTTCGATAATTTTTGGATAAGAAAATCGAATTTTATTTTTTATAAAATATGCTGCAAGCGCTTCAGTTCTGACTTCGTTGTATGAATCGAGATAAAGAGAAAAAATCGCATTTGGTTTTTTCGCAATTAATTTCGGAAGTAAATTTGTGATAAAATTTTCGCAGATTTTTTGTGATTTTTTCGCGACATCTTTTTCGCTAAGCGCAAATCTTTTTTGTTTGAAGAGACTACGCAATTCTGATTTTTCTTGGATAATTTTATTTGTCATCTTGAAAATGTTGTGAGATTTTCCACCGAAATTATTTCGCCTAAAAGATTGTCGGGAAATGTTATTAGAACCACCAAGCGGATGGAAATGCTTATCTTTTGAACCCTAGTGTTCAAATTTTGAAGGTGTGAATCGATCCACGGATCGAAACAAGTGACCTTACGTGCTGATAAGAAGTGGGACAAAAGAATTTTAATTCCTGTCCTGCTTGGCAGTTCAAATAGTTTAATAGTTTTCGATTTTTTTTGCAAGAGAATCTATTTGCGATGTGATTTTCTCAAGATTTTTTGCAGTTTCGTCAGCGTTTTCGCCGCTTGGTTGTTGCTTCGTTTCAATTTCATCTTGCATAGTTAAACAGCAAATTGCCAGCAATGTTTTTTCGTCAATTTTCGCAAAATGTTTGGCGAGTTTTTCTGTGCGTTTATTGAGTTTTTTGGCAAGTTCGAGAATTTTCGATTTTTCATCTTCGGGGCACTCAATCTGATATTTCGATTTGTTAATTTGAAATTCGACAATTGTCATTTTAGCTTATTTTTTATTATTTCTTTTACCAATTCAATTTCATCTTCAACGCTTTGAATTAGCTTAGAGCCTTCTGATTTAAACTTGAAAATTTTATCCGCGAAAAAGCGATTTTTGTCTTTCAAAAAGTCATTTTCTTTGCCAATTTCTTTGATGGTTTTTTGTGCGTTGTTTAATTCATGGCTTAAATTTTCAATGATTTTTTGCTGTTCAATAATCTTCTTTTTAAGCTGTGAATTATCATCCGCATCAAGATTTAAACTTTCTGGCGTGATTGAATTTTGCTCAATTTTTGCAATAATAATTTCTTCGAGAGTCTGCAGTTTAGCGGTTATTTCACTGAATTTATTTTGTAAGTCGTTGCTCATGAAAAATATAAAAATTAACTGCGATAATCTTTGTTTATTTTAATATATTCCTCATTGAAATCGCAAGTATAAATTGTCGCTTTATTTTCCGGTTGTAGCGAAATTCCTAAATCGACCGAGATTTTTATTTTATCATTTTTTAAATATTCGTGAACATTTTTCTCGACATAATTCGGATGTTTCGCGCCGTTTTGGGCAATAATAAAATCGCCAATTTTTATGGTAATTTTTTCTGGAGAAGTTTCTGGGCAAGATTTTCCAACCGCCATGGCGATGCGTCCCCAGTTTGGATCGGCCGCGGCAAGTGCGGTTTTTACTAGCGGCGAATTTCCGATTGAAAAAGCAACAATTTTTGCTTGCTGTTTATTTTTTGCGCCAGAAATTTCGATCTCAATTAATTTTTTCGCACCTTCGCCATCAACAACAATCATCTTCGCAAGCTCTAACATTATTTGATGAAGTGTGGCTTTAAATTCGGCGATTTTTTCATCATTTTTATCAGAAATTTTTTCATTTTGCGCTTTTTTGGTTGCAAAAATCAAAGCGGTGTCGTTCGTTGATGTGTCTGAATCAACAGTGATTGAATTGAAAGTTTCTTCGTTAATTTCTTTGAATAATTCTTGTAAAATTTTTGAAGAAATATCAGCGTCAGTGAAAATATAAGAAAGCATTGTGGCCATGTTTGGCGCGATCATTCCTGAGCCTTTAGCAAAGCCGGTTATGGTGATTTTTTTGTCGCCAATTTTGCAAGTTTTGCTGATAATTTTTTGTTTGGTGTCGGTTGTCATTATAGCTTTAGAAGCCTTGTCCCAAGAGGCGTCATCGCTTGCGAAGTTTTTCGCCATGTTAGGAATTGCGTCGGTGATTAATTTATAATTTAGTGGCTCGCCAATCACGCCGGTTGACGAAATAAAAACTTGTTCTAAGTTACATCCTAAAGTGTCGCAAGCCGATTTAGCGCTTTGAGAAACGGTTTCTTCTCCGGCTTTTCCGGTGAAGGCATTGGCGTTTCCGGCGTTGACAATCAAGGCTTT
>CAMCFD010000059.1 GCA_945874115.1 Rickettsia typhi
AGCCTTGCGTGCTAAGGTTTTAGAAGAAAATGCCGATATCGGAATCGCGCTTGACGGCGACGCTGATCGACTGTTAATTATTGATGAAAAAGGCGAAATCGTTGATGGCGACAAACTCATCGCGCTAATCGCAGAGAAGCTTCACAACGAAGGACGTCTAAAAAAAGATACGGTGATTATCACGCAAATGTCAAATTTGGCGCTTGAAAATCATTTGCGCTATATGGGCATAAACACTGTGCGCGTAGGCGTTGGCGATCGTTATGTTTTGGAAGAAATAAAAAGAGGTGGCTATAATTTTGGCGGCGAACAATCTGGCCACATAGTTTTAAATGACTATTCAACAACTGGCGACGGGCTTGTAGCGGCGCTTCAAATTTTGTCGATGTTGGTTTCACAAAATATAAAAGTCAGCGATTTGGCAAATATTTATGAACCAAATCCGCAAATCCTTAAAAATGTGAGGCTTGACGGAAATTTTAATCCGCTAGAAAGTCAAAAAGTAAAAGATTTTATAACGCAAAAACAAACATTGCTTGGGAAAAAAGGCCGAATTTTTATCAGAAAATCAGGAACCGAAAACCTTGTGCGCATTATGATTGAAGGCGAGAACAAAAATGAAATCGAAAATATCGCAGATGAAATTATTGCTGTGATGAAAAATATTTAGCGCAAAATTTCTGAAATTCCGTTCATAATTATATCAAGCTCGTCATCGCTGATATTAAGCGCCGGCATCACATAAATCACTCCACCGAAAGGTCGCAAAAACACACCAAACTCAATTATTTTTTTGCGCATTTCAATCATTTTATCAAAAGCAAACTCAGTTTCAATAACACCCAAGGCGCCTAGAACCCGAACATCTTTCACGCCATCACATTTTCTGAATTTTTCTAAACCATCGCGCAAAATTTTCTCAATTCTCAAAACTTTAGGTTCATATTTTTCGCTTGCAAACAAATCAAGAGAAGCGTTAGCGGCGGCGCACGCAAGAGGATTTCCCATAAAAGTTGGGCCATGCATCAAGGCATTTTCGAGAGAATTTCCAAGAAATGCTGAGAATATTTCTTCGCTAGTTATAGTTGCCGCAAGCGTCATAACGCCACCGGTCAAGGCTTTTCCGAGCACTAAAATATCGGGTTTAATGTGACCAAAATCACAGGCGAATTTTTTTCCTAAACGATAAAATCCAACCGCACATTCATCGGCAACAAATAAAATTTTATATTTTTTGGCAATTTTATAAATATGCTGCAAAATTTCCGCATCGCCAAACCTCATGCCGCCGGCGCACTGAACCATTGGCTCGACAAAAATCGCCGCGACATTATCGCAATTTTTCTTGACAAAATCTTCGAATTTATTTATGTCATTTTGATTTTGCGGCAAATCTACGCAAAAATTTTCAAGCAAAAGTGGTTTGAATTTTTGATGCATTGAAGAATCTAAATCTGCTAAAGACATTGCGCCCGTAGTGTCGCCGTGATATGAATTTTTGAACGAAATAAATTTAGTTTTTTTCTTCAAGCCTAAATTTATGTAATATTGCCATGAAATTTTCATCGCAACTTCAATTGCGGTCGAGCCTGAATCTGAAAAAAACACGCGCGATAAATTGGTCATCGCCGCCAAGCGATGCGCTAATTTGTAGGTCTCGTCATTAGCAAAACCAGCAAGCATAATATGGGGCAAAGTCTGAACTTGTTTTTGCAACGCCGCAACAATATGAGGATGATTATAGCCGTGAGCGCTCGCCCACCAAGACGCGACACCATCAATCAAAACGCGACCATCTTTCAAGAAAATCTTCGAGCCCAAAGTTGACGCCACTTCAAGCTGTTGTAAATGATTTTGCATTTGAGTATATGGCAACCAAATATGTCGCGCGCCGCTTTTAATATCAGTCATCGCCCAATTTTTCTTTTATTTTCTGCGCCATTTTCAGCCATTCACTTTGCGGATATTGAGCAATTAAATTGTCGTAAGATTTTTGTGCCTCACTTTTTAAACCCAATTTTTCATAAATTTCGAACAATCTATAATATCCTTCCGCGACTTGATTTGTCTGTCTGTAGCGCCACACAACTTCTTGAAAATTCTTCAACGCGCCAACATAATTTTCTTGCGAAATTTGATAACGGCCAACCGACATTTTCGCCCCCGCCAAATGTTCGTCAACAAAAATTAATTTCTCGCGCGAATCAACAGAATATTGGCTTTGTGGAAAGCGCGCGATCAATTCACGAAAAATCATCGAGGCTTCTTTCGCCGAATCTTGCGCCCGAGAAATGGCGGAAATTTGGTCAAAATAACTCATCGCTTTAATATAAAACATATAATCAAGCGCCTCGCTGCTTGGGTTGATACGAACAAAATCATCAACAACCCTCACAACATCAGCATAATCGCCATTTTTATAATATGCGTACGCCGCCATCGTTTGAGATTTCGCCGCCCATTTTGAAAATGGATAATCATCTTCGATTTTCTCAAAAGCCTTCGCCGCCTCAGAATAACCTTTGTCATTTAAGGTCTTATAAGCCTTGATATAATCAATCTCAACTGAGGGATCTTTTTCTTTTTTTGAACAAGAAAAAACCGCCAGACAAAAAATTATAACCGTTAATTTAAATATTTTTTTCATTTTTGTTTCAAAACAAATTTTATTTTCTTATCGAAACGCTTAATTTATGCGCACCCAAACCTTCACTCTCGGCCAAGATTTCAGTGTGTTTCGCAAGTTTTGAAAACGATTTCTCATCGCAAGAAATAAGCGAAATTCTCTTGAGAAAATCATAAACCGACAAACCACTCGCAAAACGCGCCGTTCCACTCGTAGGAAGGACATGGCTTGGGCCCGCAATATAGTCTCCAACACTTTCAGGAGTATATTTTCCAACAAAAATTGCCCCAGCATTTTTGATTTGCGCAACAAATTTATCCGCAAACTCACAAGAAATTTCGAGATGTTCTGGCGCTATTTTATTGACAATTTCTGGCGCAATATTTAAATCTTCAACGATAATAATAGCGCTGTTTTGAAGCGATTTTTCGATGATATTTTTTCGCGCCAAATCATTTGATAATTTTGCGATTGAAGATAAAATTTTATCAGCGAAATTTTTGCTATCAGTGATAATAAAAACTTGCGAATCAATCCCGTGTTCAAGTTGCGAAAGTGCATCGGCGGCAATAAAATCAGGGTTATTGTCGTCATCGCAAACTATCGTCAAATCTGTCGGGCCAGCAATCATATCAATTCCCACCTCACCATAAAATATTTTTTTCGCACATGCAATATAAGAATTTCCGGGGCCAACAATTTTATCGACTTTCTCAATCGATTCTGTGCCACAAGCAAGAGCAGAAATCGCTTGAGCTCCGCCAACTTTATAGATTTTTTTTATGCCACAAATTTGCGCCGCAACCAAAACCGCATCACTGATTTTTCCAGCCGAAGTTGGTGCACACAAAACAATTTCACCAACACCCGCAACAAGCGCCGGAACAGCCGCCATCAACACCGAACTTGGATAAGACGCCGTCCCACCCGGAGCATAAACCCCAACCTTATCAAGCGCACGCCATAAATTTCCGAGCTTAACACCAATTTCATCATCATAAATAAAATCTTGCGGCATTTGTTTTTTGTGATAAGAAAAAATTCGCGAATAGGCTTGTTTTAAAGCCTCAAGCAATTCTGGTGCAATATTTTTAACAGCCTTATCAATTTCATTTTGACTCACAATAAAATCATCAGCGCATGAAAAATTAGCTTTATCGAATTTATTACTAAGTTCAATCAACGCTAAATCGCCATCTTTTTTCGTCATTGCAATAATTTCTTCAACGGCTTTAAGCACAGATTTATCAACGCTTTGCGCTTTTTTTAGAAAATCTTCAATAAAACTTTTTTCTTTTTTATAATCAAAAATCTTCATATTAAAATCTAATTTTTTGCGTAGTTTTTATTCCATATTTTTTCACCAAGCCAGCATTGATTTCTAAAACTTTATCGATTGAAAATTGCGACGAAATAACATCCAAACTTAAAGGTTGCGCATTTTCTTTTATCGCAACAATTTCATCGCCATTTATAAAAATCATATCAAGTGGAATCAGCGTATTTTTCATCCACATGTAGATTATATCAGGCTTTTCAAATAAAAACAACATTCCTTTTTGCTCATCTAACTTTTCAAGATTCATCAAGCCAAATTGCCTTTTTTGGTCATTATCGGCGATTGCAGCCCTAAATTCGGCAATTCTTTTGGCTTTTTCGTCAAAAATCACCAAATTTTTATTATAGTTTTTGACATTACGATTAAAGCTGCTAAAATCGTCGGCATACAGACTTTTTGTCGCAAAAACTAAAAAAACCAAGAGGAGAATTTTTTTCGCCAATGAATAATTTATTTTTAGCAACATTTTCTAAAATTTTAATTATATTCGCTTTAATTTCGTGCCCAGTTTTCGCTCAAGAACAATCCCAAAAATCGACTCAAAAACCCGCTCGAGCCAAGGCAACCAAAACAAGAATAACATCAGATTTCATTGACATCAAGAGAAAAACACAAAAAATCGACTTTTTAGGCAATGTCGTCGTCAAAAATGGCCCAGATATGATGACTTCGAAAAAAATGACCGTGTTTTATAAAGAAGAAGACAAAAACACGCCCACAACTGCAAATGGCGCTTCAAACGACAATTCTATAGAAAAAATTATCGCAAATGGCGATGTTAAAATTTTCAGTTCAGATTTTGTCGCAACTTCAGACGATGGATATTACAGCCCAGCGGAATCTCTTTTTATTCTAGAAAATAAAGTCATCGTAAATAACGGCGATTCTATTGCGACGGGCGAAAAATTTATCTATGATTTACAAACAAGAAAGGGTAATTTTGTTGGAAAATCAAACAATATCAAATCACGAACCAAAGAAGATAATAGAGTCGTTGTAATTATTGGAGATAGCGCCAAAAAACAAAATAAAACTGATAAAACGAAACGATGAAAACATTAAGCGCAAGAAATTTACACAAAAGATACGGCAAAAAAGTTGCCGTACGCGACGTTAGCGTCGATATCAAACAAGGCGAAGTCGTTGGTCTTTTAGGGCCAAATGGCGCCGGAAAAACCACGTGTTTTTACATGACTGTAGGCTTGGTTCCCGCAACTTCAGGTCACATATTTATCGATTCGCTCGACATCGGAAAAATGCCGATGTATCAACGCGCACGCCTTGGAATCAGCTATTTGCCACAAGAAGCTTCAATTTTTCGCGGCATGAATGTCGAGGATAATATTTATTCAGTGCTTGAAATTGTTGAGCCAAACGAATTTAAGCGCAAAGAGAAGCTCGAGAAATTATTGCAAGAATTCTCGATCACGCACATTAGAAAATCGCATGCGCTGGCGCTTTCTGGCGGCGAAAGAAGACGCGTTGAAATTGCGCGAGCTTTGGCCACAAATCCATCTTTTATTTTACTTGACGAACCGTTCGCGGGCGTTGACCCAATTGCCGTTAACGACATCAGACAAATGGTTTTGCACTTAAAAGACCGCAATATCGGCGTTTTAATTACCGATCACAATGTGCGCGAAACCCTTTCTATTGTTGACCGCGCTTACATTGTTTATGATGGAAATATTCTAACTTCAGGATCGCGCGACGAAATTATCAACAACAAAGATGTCAGAAAATTTTATTTAGGCGAAGATTTTAGAATTTAAAACCATTTTATATCATTTTCCGCTAATAATTAGCCTTTTAGGCAAAATAATTTGAGCGTATTAAAATGGCATTATTAACCTCAAAATAAGTTTAACAATGTTTAAAAGCGCTTTAAGAAATTTCTTTCATTTCACCAAATCGTCCGAAGCTTTACTCTTGATTGCAACCATCGCCGGACTTTTTATCGCTAATTCTCAATTTAGTGAATTATATCGCAATTTCTTTAATCAAGAAATAAATTTTAACATTTTTACACAAGATGTTGGCGCCAAATTTTCGCCCAAATTTATAATCGACGATTTTTTAATGGCGATTTTTTTCTTGCTTATCGGCCTTGAATTAAAACGCGAAATTTTAATCGGCGAACTTTCAAGCCGCAAGAAATTGCTGCTTCCTGTGATTGGCGCCATCGGAGGCGTTATTACTCCCGCTTTACTTTTTTGCTATTTCAACGGACAAAACCAAGAAAATCTGCGCGGATTTGCAATCCCCACCGCAACAGACATCGCCTTCGCTTACGCCGTAATCAAGGCTTTTGGCGACAAAATCTCGAACTCAATCAAAATATTTCTCATCAGCCTCGCCGTTATTGACGACTTAATCGCAATTTTTATTATCGCATTTTTTTACACCGAAAATTTACAAGTAATAAACCTCCTTTATTCATTTTTCATAATGTTTTTTTTATTTTTATTAAATGCTAAAAAATCAGAAAACTTACTCCTATATTTAATTTTAGGATCAGCTTTGTGGTTTTTTGTTCTAAAATCTGCAATTCATCCAAGTATTGCGGGCGTTGCTTTGGCGATGTTTATTCCTTTTAAAACTACCAACAAATTTTTGCTTGAAAATTTAGCTCGCAAACTTTCTCCTTTCGTAAGTTTTATTATTTTACCGATTTTTGCTTTCGCCAATTCAGGAGTGAAAATCGCCAATTTTTCAACCGAAATTTTATTCGACGGTTTAATTTTAGGAATTGCGCTTGGATTATTTTTAGGCAAACAAATCGGAGTATTTTTATTCGGATTCTTAGCCATCAAATTGAAAATTTGTGAACTGCCACAAAACAGCAACTGGCTTGAATTTTATGGCGTTGCAATATTAACAGGAATCGGTTTTACAATGAGCCTGTTCATCGGAAATCTTGCCTTTGACAATTATGAAACTTTAGACAAAGTAAAAATCGCAGTTCTCATCGGCTCGATTCTATCTTTTATTTTAGGCAGTTTAATTTTATCAATGACGAAAAAGAAGAGTGTTTTTTAGATTGTGACAAAATAAATTTTGCAAAACATTCAAAATAGATAATTTTGTAAAATATAGTTTGACAAAGCTAAATGTTATATTATAACATATGTTATAATATAACATTTAAAAAATATGAGACATAACAAAGTAACTCCATTTTCACCACCAGCAATCGAGGAAGAATTTTTCGATGCCACTTCAGAAACCCACAATCAAGAATTACCCGATTCAACGATTATAGAAATTCCCCATCGCACTAACGGCGCTAGTTTTAGCGATATTAAAGGTTTAACAATTACTGACGTTATCGATAAAATGCTTGCGGAAATTTTCAAAAAACATCCACAAATGCGCGGCTATCAAAACAGTATGGGAAACTATTATCGTATGCGCTTGGTAATGGATATTTATGAAAATTTAGGTAGAAACACAAGGATAACAAAGTTTGAGTCTCTTACAAGCGAGCAATTTAAAGAAATTGGTCAATGTCTTGTGAAATCAGTTAAAGAGCGCATTGATGTCAGCAGAAGAGCCAATCGATTGAATCTGGGATTTCACAGTCTTAATATGGCAACTTTAATAATTTTTAATGCACTTGCTTATCACGGAATAAATGCACTTAACTGTGACCTTGATACTAAGGACGATTTTTATGCTTCATTTAAGCAACAAGCAATCATTCCATCGATTATTGCCGCAATAACATTTGTTATGACAAATTCAACGCTTATTCAACAAGATTCAGGAAATCATTGTGCCGAAGTCATATTTAATCTTGCGGTTGACTTAAATAAAGCGGTTCTTGGTAAGCTTAAAGTTTTATCACAAGAAGAAAAATCAAGAATTTCACGAAGCATAGCAAATTCAAATTCCGAAATTGACAAAGAAAAACTTCAAACGCATCTTGACGAGCTAGATTCTAAAGTCGCAATTTTTCTTGAGCAAGATGAACAAAGTGAACAAATTCTAAGAGCCGGACTTCACAAGCAAGAATTTCACGAAGCAATCAGATTCTATGCGCGCTTTATAAGTGCCGCCACAATTGCGCTTGGGGGAATTGCGGTTTTTGACAAAGTCGCCTCACTTATTATTGCCAAATCATTGAGCAAAGAGGCTTTTTGCAAGCAAAGTGGTTTTCTTGACGATGATCGAGCAGAGTTTGTTGCGAATTTTATGCCAAAACTAATAACACTAATAACAAGCGCCGTAAGAAATGCCAGCAATGCAAAAAGAGAGGTGGCATTTTTTGATATCGCCCATCAAGTCTCAACAATGAATAATTTAATTTTAGAAATATTGCCAGCAATTGACAGCAAGATAAAATTACCGCAAATGCTATTTGAACTGACACAAACAATTAGCATCGAGCACGCAAAATGCCACGCTCACGATCATCAAGAACACGGTCATGGTCACAGTCATCATCATAGTCACGAACATCATCACGAACATAGCGGTGAATTGTTTGACTATGCAAGATCGATGTGGCGTCAAGCTTACGGAGGATTGATATGGGCAATAAATAAAATAAACCCTCTAGCAAGAATAATGACGGGAGACACCTTGACTGAAGAAAAATATAAAGGATTGCAAGACGCGCTAAGACAAGATTTAGATTTATCTTCGCAAAACCGCCAAGTCTTTGCTGAAAATGAATGGTATTATAGAAGAAATCTTGCGAAAATTTTCGAAACCAAACTTTTCGACAAAGAAAATAATATTCTTACCCTTGAAAAAACTGGAGATTTGTTCTTGACTGACAAGCCATCACAATTAGTGAGCAAACCTTTAATTGAAAGAAGAATAGACCATGCAACAGGTATAGTTGAAACAATATTTTAATAAAATCCGTCAATTACGACCTTGAATTTTTCTTCAAGAACATTGCGCTTCAATTTCATCGACGGAGTAATTTCGCCAGTTTCAATCGAAATTTGTGCGTTAATTATTGCAAATTTAAAAATCTGTTCGCTGCGATCAACTCTAGCATTGACTTCAAAAATTTTCTTAGACACAAAATTTCGCAAATTTTCAGACTTTAAAAACTCAGCATCATCGCCACTAAAACCAAACTTTTTCTTGAATTTTTCAAGCAATTCAAAGTCGGGGAAAAATAATGCTGAAACGAAATTTCTGCCCTCAGCGATAATAATTGCGCCGGTCAAGAAACCTAATTCTTGCACTAATTTTTGCTCAAGCGAAACCGGATTTACATATTTTCCGTTCGCAGTTTTAAACAACTCTTTTTTGCGCCCAGTGATTTTTATGAAAC
>CAMCFD010000060.1 GCA_945874115.1 Rickettsia typhi
AAAACTGACAAAGCAAAAAAGCTTATCAAAAATCTGATAAAAGATGTAAAAAAGGTTAAAAAAACCACAAAAATTGCTAAAAAAACTGAAATTGAGAATAAATCTAGCAAAAATCTTAAGAATTTAGCGAAAAATAACAAAATTGACAGCAAGCCGGCGAAAGATAATAAATTGTTGAAAAAAGAAATTGAAGATCTTCAAAATTCGGCGCGTCGAATCTTGCAAAAAAACCAAGAAGTTGCTAAAAAAATCGCACAAAAAGAACTTAAAGATTCGAAAAAAGCCCAAGTTTTTGACTTAAACGAGCTTGAAATTGAAGATTTAGAAGAAGAAAAACCGGCAAAAAAGAATGTTGAAATTAAAGAAAGTAAAGTAAAAAACAAAAATCTTTTTGACAAAAAAGCGCAAATTCTAGCGGCGAAATTAAAAATCGAAAATTCGAATCAAAGTCAAAATCCGAAAGTTCGCGCTGAAGAGAAAAAATTCTCGAGCGAGTTTTCTGAAAAACTTAAAAAATTGTTGGCTCTTGGAAAACTTCAAGGTTTTTTGACTTATGACCAGATCAATGAAAACATGGATATCGAGCTTAACGCCGATAAAATGGAGCGCATTGTCGACGTTTTGAGTGAGTTTAAAATCACCGTCGTTGAGCGCGAAGAAGATATCGAAAAATTGATCGAAGAAGGTGTTATTGCAAGTGAAGATGATAAAAGCCAAAAAAGAAGCGAAGATTCGGTGAAAACCTATCTGAAATCGATGAGCAATGTGAAATTATTGACGCGAGACGACGAAGTTTCAATCGCGATTCGCATTGAAGAAGGGCGCGCCAAAACTGTGAAAGCGCTTTATAAAAGTCCGATAATTGTCAAACATTTTATCGAATGGTATAACGGCCTTGCTGACGGCACGATTTTCTTGCGCGACATTATTAGAATTGACGAAACTTATAATTCTGAACTTGAAGAATTGATCAAAAACAGTGATCAGAACGCCGCAAATCACGACACGCAAAATGACGATGATATCACGGCGATCATTCAAGACGTTGGCGATGTTGGCAATGAAGCTTTTTTTGAAGATGACGAGCTTGAACAAATTGACGAAAGCGCGGTTTCATTCGTTTCGATGGAGCGAATTTTGATGCCGAAAATGTTAGAATTGTTCGGAAAAATCGCGGTTTCGTGCCAAAAAATTCTCGATAAATCTGCGGATAAAAACTCGCGCGAAGTTAAGAAAGACAAAGAAATAACGCAAATGATGGCTGATTTCGAAAAACTTACTCTTGAAGTGAGTTTCAACGACTCGCTAATCAAAGCTTTGGTCGATCAGCTTTATGAAGCTCACAAAAAAATCACCGATTATGAAGTTGGTTTGTTGCATTTAGCGCGCGCTTCTGGCGTTGACAGACTTGACTTTATCAAGAAATATAATGAAGTTGGTGTTGGTAAAAATTGGGTGAAAGAATTTGCGAAATTTCCAAATGAAAAATGGCAAAAATTTGCAAAAAACGACGCCAAAAAAATTAACGAAATTCAAGAATTAATTCAAAAAATTACGCGAATTATCGGCCTTGATTTGCCCGAATTTAAAGAGCTTGTCGGCGAACTTCGCAAAAGTCAAGATTCTGAATTGAAGGCGAAAAAAGAAATGATCGAGGCCAATTTGCGCCTTGTGGTTTCGATTGCGAAAAAATATACAAATCGCGGATTGCAATTTCTTGATTTGATTCAAGAAGGCAATATTGGCTTGATGAGAGCGGTTGACAAATTTGAATATCGTCGCGGTTATAAATTTTCGACTTATGCAACTTGGTGGATTAGACAAGCCATCACGCGCGCAATTGCTGACCAGTCGCGCACGATTAGAATTCCGATTCACATGGTTGAAACGATTAACAAAATCGTCAAAACTTCGCGCCAATTGACGCAAGAACTCGGCAGAACGCCTGACGCGCAAGAAATTGCCGACAAATTGTTGATGCCAGTTGAGAAAGTGCGTAAAGTTTTGCGAACTTCGAAAGATCCGATCAGCTTAGAATCTCCTGTTTCGGGCGATGATGAAGACAGTTTGCTTGGCGATTTTATCGAAGACAAAAGTGCTGTTCTTCCTTATGACGCGGCGTCTCACTCGAAGTTAAAAGAAATGACGGCGCAAATGTTGTCATCGCTAACGCCTAGAGAAGAGCGTGTTCTTCGTATGCGCTTCGGAATTGGAATGGTGACTGATCACACTTTGGAAGAAGTTGGTAAACAATTCGCGGTTACTCGCGAGCGTATTCGCCAAATTGAAGCTAAGGCGCTGAAGAAGTTGCAACATCCGAAACGCGCGAAATTATTGAAGAATTTCTTGCAAGACGTTTAGGGGGTTAAAAAAATCTGCGATTTTTTTAAGGGGCTCATTGATTCTCTCGCAAGTTAGAACTATCCCTAAATAGGAGGCGCAAGCCTCCTTGGTCAACAGAAGTTCGCTTGGCGATTTGTAGAAACGACGCTCTCCCATAGGACGCATATTCTTGGTGAATTTTCTTTGGATTGATGAGATGTAAAAAAATATTATATTTTAATCTGGTGAATTCAAGGAGTCGATCATAACCGCTTTCTGTGCAAAAATCTAGTAATCAGTAACAATCGTAATTATCAAATCAATAATCAGCAAAACCCCTACGATCATCATATTTAATTTTATTTTCGAAAACAAAATTATGGCTAGATAAATTATGGTTGTCATATTTGTGTTTTTAGCGATTGTTTAAAGTGCTCGCTGCTTTAGATTTTAGACCAAAATCATAGTTTTTGGTATAGTAAAAACAAGTGTCTTAGCGTTTATTCAAAGACATTTATGTGTCCCATTTTTCGTCCTTCTTTCGCCTCACTTTTTCCGTAAAGATGAATTTTTGCGTGTTGATTTTGGCTGAATTCCTCTAAATTATTGACGTCGTTGCCAATTAAATTTTGCATAAAGCCGCGAGAATGATAGTTAGAATCGCCAAGTTTCAAGTTGGTGATTGCGCGGATTAATTGCTCGAATTGTGATGTGATGGCGGCGTCCATCGAAAAATGTCCCGAATTGTGTGGGCGTGGCGCTAATTCGTTGACGATCAATTCTTCATTTTCCATCACGAAAAATTCTACGGCTAAAATGCCTTTCAAATCAAGGTTTTGCGCTATTTTTATGGCAATTTCCATCGCATTTTTTTTGCAACCATCGCTGACTCTTGCGGGATAAAAACTTTTGTCTAAAATTCCATTTTTATGAATGTTGGTAAGTGGCTGATAGCAAGCGATTTCACCGTTTAGAGCGCGCGAAACCATCACTGAAATTTCGCTTTTAAACGGGCAGAATTTCTCTAAAATTAGTGAATTTTTCAGCAGGTTTTTTTGCAAAACTTCGTCCCAAGCGTTTAGTGCGTCTTCTTGATTTTTTACTACAAATTGGCCTTTGCCGTCATAGCCCATCATCACGGTTTTTAGGATTGATTTTTCAAATTTATGAAATCCGGCGAGCAATTCTTGATTGGTGTGAATTTGGGTAAAATCAGCGGTTTTTACGCCAATTTTATTCAAGAATTCTTTCTCAAGCAAACGATTTTGCGTGATTTTCAAAACTTTTGAAGATGGATAAACTTCTGTTAAAGTTTCAATAAATTCAACGCTTTCAACCGGAATATTTTCAAATTCGAAAGTGATTAAATCGACCGAGTTGGCGAATTTTTTTAAAGCTTCTTTGTCGCTAAAATCGGCGATAATTGCGTGATTAGTGACGAAAGATGCGGGGCAATTTGCATAGTCAGAAAAAATCACGGTTTTGTGACCCAAAGCGTGTGCGGCAAAACAAGTCATTCGCCCAAGTTGTCCGCCACCTAAAATTCCTATTGTTAAAGATTTCATATTGATTTTTCTTGATTTTGACGCCAAATATTATAAAATTTAAATTTACTCTAAAAATCAACTAAAAGCAAGAAAAATATGACAAAAGAAATTGCGCCAGAATTGCTTGAAATTTTAGCTTGCCCTTTGTGCAAATCTGATTTATTTTATGACAAAAGTGCGAACGAACTAGTTTGTCATCAATCGAAGCTTGCTTTTAAAATTAACGACGGCGTGCCAATTTTGATTATTGAAGACGCCAGAAAAATATAATAAATGAGCAGAAATTTACGCAAGAGAGGTTGGATAATTGGGTCGAGTAACGATTCGCAAAGTTCGAGCGATAATTCACAAAGCTCGGGCGAAGTTGGCTTAGCGCAAGCATTAGAAGCGCTAGAAGGCGTGACCTCGGCGACAGAAATGACAGCGGCGGCGCCTGTGCATGCGGTTGGCCAAGAAAGTGATGATGCTTTTTATAGCGACGACGAACAGCCGCTTGATGAAGAGCTGCGAGAAGAGCTTCGTTCAGAGCAAATTAGAGCATTATTGCTGCGTCAAAAAGAAAGGGAGTCGGCGCGATTCACACCAGATAAGATAGCGGCCGAGGCAAGAAAGAGAGAAGAGAAATATCGAAATATGCAAGAAGAGGGCGTCACCTATAGGCTTGCTTTGTTGGCGCAAAGACATTCAAGACAAAATAGAGAAGGGCAAGGCGCTGTTGCGTCTGCAGCAGATCGAGATGATGTTGCGCCGTCAAAACAGCCGCACCCAACTCAAGAAGAAACTGGCCGGCTTTTGTCGTCTAGTCGCGATGTTGAAAAATGATAGAAGGTTTCCGCTTTCGCAAGAATGGCAAATTGGCTAGAATAAAAATCGAAAAATAATTATCCGCGCAAAACATATCCCTGATTTCGCACCGTTTGCAAAAATTGCGGTTGTTTTGGGTTTTCTTCAATTTTGCGTCTTAAGCGCGTAATTTGAACATCGATGCTTCGCGGATCAACATTTCCGCACAATTCAGCGAGTTGGTCGCGCGAAAATAATTCACCTTTTTTCTTGCATAAAATTGCCAAAATTTTCTTTTCGCCGTCGGTTAAATGAATGAATAATTCGCCTTTTTTCAAGCGCAATTGATCTGTTTCAAAAGAAAATGCGCCAAATTTATAGATTTCTTGGACTGTTTTTGGCTCAGAAATTGGTGCGGAAGAAAAGCTGCGATTGCGTAAAATATTGTTGATGCGAAGTAATAATTCTTTGGGTTCGAAAGGTTTTGCTAAATAATCATCGGCGCCGACTTCAAGGCCTTTAACGCGGTCGTCGGGCTCTCCTCGTGCGGTTAAAATTAAAACCGCGACATTTGAGTTTTGTTTGAAAGATTTCGTGAAGTCAATGCCGTTTTCTTCGGGCATCATAACATCGACGACTAATAAATCGAAACTGTTGGCGCTGATTAATTCGCGTGCTTCGATAGTGTCTTTTGCGAGCAAAACTTCAAAACCGTTATCGCCTAAAAATTTTCCAAGCAAGTTGCGAAGTCGGGTGTCGTCGTCAATTACGAGTAATTTTTTTCTGTTCATAATTTGGTGGAAATAAATTAACTTCAAATTAAATTGACGCAAAATTCTGTCAGCAAGGATAGCGGATATTTTTTTAGGGTCAAGGGTTTTGGCGTTAAATCAATTGCGCAAATTTTATTTTGCGGCCACGAATTTTTGATTATTACCAGCCAAGCAAATCACTAACTCTCTCTGAGCGCAAAGATGAAGGTGACTTAAAAACAACATTTGGTCTATTTAAATTTTCTTCCAATTTTTCTATGGCCGAGTTTAAAGGCTTAAATGTTGCAGATGGAATTAATGAAAGATCGTCATCTTCTTCTTGAAAGCGAGATGACGCGGCTTTGCCATGTGAACTCGAAGCGCCTGTTGAAGCGGCTTCTTTTTGATCTTGTTCAGATTCTTGCGATTTTGCGAATTCGAAAGCTTTATTGCAATCTTTGATGGCCTCGTATATTGATTTTATTTGATTCGGATTTAAACTATCTTTTAGTTCACGAAGCTCTGTGATTATTTGTTTTCTTAGCAAAATTGCAATTTCACCTTCAGATAAAGAAGGAATTAATTCTAGTAAAGATCCTAGCAATTCTGGTTTTTCTCTAAGAAATTGCTGCATAAATTGCGAATCGTCGTTTTTAAGTCCAACTTCTAAAAAAGACTTAATTGCGTGAACTTTGCGATATTGAATTGCCGTTTCAAAGGCGGTTCTGTTTTGTTCATCTTTAACAGTATAATCGTATCCAGCTTCTAGCAGAACGCCAACAAGAGATTCGCAATATTTTGCGGCCGCGTGTAAATGTGTTTTTCCTTCTTTATTGCGAAATTTTCTTATCTCGTCAATAAGATGGTTATTTTTTTCAAGAAAAATATTTGCAAATGCCAATTTATGATTTTCATCTTTTTTTTCATCTTTGATTGCGCGATTAAAATCTTCCTGCAATTTTAACGTTTCTTGAGATTGTTGTGGTGCGGGGCCTACTTTTCTAAACATTTTTTTGAGACATTAAATTGATCATTGAATATAAATAGCCTAGCTATTTTAAGCAATCAAGATATTTTTGTCTTCGCTTGCAATTTAAGCCATTTTTTTTATAATGAAGCTAAATTTTTGTAATTTTTGCTAAGAAACGCGAATTATAAAAAACCTATATATTTCATGAAAATATACATAATCAAGCGCATTTTATTAATTTTTCCGACGTTATTTTTTATAATGCTGGTTAATTTCGCGATAATTCAAGCTGCTCCTGGAGGGCCCGTAGAGCAGTTTTTGGCGAAATTGAATCACGAAAGCAAGGTAAGCGGCGAAGTTTCATCGTCAAATCTTATTAATTCAAAAATCATAACTTCTACGGACGGAAGCCAGAAAAGCTATGGCGCCGCAAGTGTTGACCCAGAAATTGTTGCAAAAATCAAAAAACTTTACGGGTTTGATTTGCCTTTTTGGCCGCGTTTTTGGCTGATGCTTAAAAAAATGTTGGTTTTCGATTTTGGTGAAAGTTTTTATCAAGACAAAAAAGTGGTCGATTTAGTACTTGAAAAACTTCCCGTTTCAATATCTCTGGGGTTTTGGACAACATTGCTGGTTTATTTAATCTCAATTCCGCTTGGCATCAAAAAAGCGATTCGCGACGGCTCGAAATTCGATGTTTGGAGCAGCTTTTTCGTCAGTTTCGGCCACGCAATTCCCGGATTTTTATTCGCGATTTTGCTAATAATTTTATTTGCGGGCGGAAATTTTCTCGCCATTTTTCCTATGCGCGGCCTTGTTTCAGCCAATTCTGCTGAGCTTGGATTTTTCGCCAAAATCGCCGATTATTTTTGGCATTTAACGCTGCCAATCATCGCGATGACCATTGGCGGCTTTGCGTCGCTAACATTTTTCGTCAAAAATTCTTTTATTGAGGAAATCAATAAACAATATGTCTTGACAGCCTACGCCAAAGGTTTAAATGACAATAAAGTGTTATATGGCCATATTTTCAGAAACGCGTTGATGATAATAATTGCGGGCATTCCAAGTGCGTTTATCGGAATTTTATTCACGGGCGCCATGTTAATCGAAATCATTTTCTCACTCGACGGACTTGGCCTTTTGGGCTATGAATCAGCAATGTCGCGCGACTATCCCGTAATGTTCGCCTCACTTTATTTCTTTACTTTAATGGGATTAGTTGTTAATATAATATCCGATTTGACCTACAAATTGGTTGATCCGCGTGTGAAGTTTGATTAAAATTTGCGATTTTAATCAAGGCTTTTAAATAAAAATTTCGTTTTGATTTAGATTTTAGATTCGAGGAGGAAAGCCTCCTTGGTCATTCAACTCAAGATCTTGTTATGGTTTTGTAGGGACAGCGCTATTTGTTGTCCGGTGGTTATGGTGTGAGATATGGATGATAATTCATAAAATATTAGGCACTATTAGCTAATTCTTTCGACCTTATATTTCGTCCTATTTTTGCTTATTTTTTGACAAAATTACTCCAAATATATCCAATATTTGTCGTAATTTTGTCAAAAAAGCGCTAAAAATATATCAAAATCTAAAATCGAAAGAATTAGCTAATAGTGCCTACTACGAAATGTGTTTAAAAAATAAAAAATGAAAAACCTAATTGGTCTAACAAAAACAGAATTAACGCAAGAGCTTGCTACAATTGGCTTTAAGCCATTTCGCGCTAGTCAAATTTGGAATCACATCTATGTTCGCGGCGTTGTTGATTTTTCTAAAATGACCGATATTTCTAAAGAAGGCCAAGAAGCTTTGGCGCAAAAATATACGCTGGCAAGGCCACGTTTAAGCCACGATGCAACCGCGCAAGACGGAACGCGCAAATGGCTAGTGAAATTTGCTGATAATAACGAAGTTGAAGCAGTTTTTATCCCCGAAGAAAATCGCGCTACACTTTGCATTTCGTCGCAAGTGGGTTGTACTTTGGCTTGCAAATTTTGCCACACGGGCACGCAAACATTGGTTCGCAATTTAACGGTTGAAGAAATTATCGCCCAAATTATGATTGCTAAAGATTGCTTTAGTGATTATGGAAAAATTCCGCCGCGCCTTACCAACATTGTGTTTATGGGCATGGGCGAGCCATTTTATAATTATGAAAATGTAGCAAAAGCCATCGAAATTTTGCTCGACCAAAAAGGCTTAAGCTTTGCGGCGCGCCGCATCACGGTTTCAACTTCTGGTTTAGTGCCAGAAATTTTAAAGGCCGCAAAAGAGCTAAAAACTACGCTTGCAATATCTCTTCACAGCGCTAACGATGAGGTTCGCACCAGCATCATGGCCATCAACAAAAAATATCCGCTCGACGAATTAATGAAGGCTTGCAAAATCTATAACCAAGAAAATAAAAATCACAAAATCACTTTTGAATATGTAATGTTAAAAGACGTCAATGACAGCGACAAGCAAGCGTTTGAGTTAGTTGAAATTATCAAAAAATATAATATAGACGCCAAAATTAATTTAATTCCGTTTAATCCGTGGATGTCGTGCGGCTTTGAAAAATCTAGCGGAAACCGCATTGTTGCTTTTCAAAAAATTCTCAAAGATAGCGGACTTGTCGCGCCAATTCGCAAAACCCGCGGCGAAGACGTGATGGCGGCTTGTGGCCAGTTAAAATCTGAATCGGCGCG
>CAMCFD010000061.1 GCA_945874115.1 Rickettsia typhi
CTTTGCTTTAAAACTTCTTCTCGCGCATCAAACACAAAATGCTCGGGATATTGCCCCTCGAAGGCAAAATCTCTTTCTTCAAAAAAGTCTAGTTCAGCACGCAATTGTTCTGTTAATTCCAAATTGTCACAACCATCAAGATATAATGCTTCTAGCCCTTGCGGCAAAACAGGCAATTCTTCGATCAAATAACAATTCTCAAGATAAAGAGTTCGCAATTCTTGCGGCAAAACAGGCAAGTTAAGAATTTCACAATTTATAATACGCAAATCCTCAAAATTCTCTGGCAATTGCGGCACCTCATCAATAGGACATTCTTTAACTTGAAGAGTCGTAAGCGTTTGTGGCAATCCATTCAAATTAGCAAAAGAGCCACACTGGTTAATAATCAAATGTGTTAAACCATTTTGTATATTTGATAAAAATTCTAAATTTGGACATTCTTCCAAATATAACTTTCTCACCGTCTCTGGCATTTGCGCCGAAAAATTGCGCAAATTAGGACAATTTCTAAAACACACCTCTCGCAAATTCGGTAAATTTGGCAATGGCAACATCTCTTCAATCTCAAGGCTTGTGGTGATTCTTATATCAGTCACATCCTCAGTAATTAAAGCCAAATAATTTCCAATGTTTCTATCATTAATTTCAAGGATTAGCATGATTATTTTGCTTGATTTGTTTTAATTGAATTCTCACAAATATTTCTTTTGTTTGCAAAAAAATAGCCAGAAATATTGAGTCGGATAGTTTTTATGTGTTGAATTATATGGTTTATGATTGTAGTTTTATGTTTTATGTGAAGCTTGAAACTTGACTGAAAATCTATTTGCGCAATATAACCTCGCTATATCGAATCACCCGTTAGGAACGCTATTAATCATATACGCCCATTCACAACCGCTAAGAATTAACACCAAGTTATAAACAATTCTTGGCACCTAAGGGTTGAAAAATTTTCAACCCAAACATTAAATATTATCACAATAACACAAAAATCACGAACCAAATTAGCAGCTACTTCCAAACATTATTTTGCTATTTGTCAATCTTCATCGCAATTTTCAAAAACAAAAAATTCGGCAAAATTCTTAAAAATTTCAAGAAAAAAGTGAATTTTTTAGGAAAGTGAATTTCGAATTTTTTTGCCTTCAAGCCTTTAATTATAATCTTTGCTGCGTCTTTTGCCTCAAGTAAAAATGGCATTTTAAAATTATTTTGTGCCGTCAAACGCGTTTTCACAAAACCCGGATTTATCACCGAAACATCGATGCCACAAGGCTTCAGCTCTGCATACAAACTTTCTGCCAAATTTATAAGACCCGCTTTTGACGCACCATAAGCCAAAGAATTTGGCAAGCCGCGATATCCCGCAACGCTTGCAATCAAAGCGACGTGACCAGATTTTTGTTCGCGCATTTTTTTCACAACCAAATCAAGAAAATAAAACACCGAGGTTAAATTCACATCAATTGTTTTTTTAGCAAATTCAACATCCATCTCAGAAGCCTTCATAGGTTTATAAATCGCGCTTCCATAGATAAATAAATCTATGGTCTGAAATTTGCGCAAAATAATTTCGAAAGATTTTTTAACAGCTTTTTCATCAACAACATCTAGCGGCAAAGCCAAGCAATTCTTATATTCGCGCAATTTATTCAAAGAATCTTCATCGCGCGCACTCACTGCAACATTATGCCCAGCTTGCAAATATTGCAATGCCATTTGATGGCCAATTCCAGCGCTTGCGCCAATAATCCAAATGTTCATTTTAGTTGAGTTTTTTAAATCCAATTGTTAATTTTGCCACCACAAATCCAAATTTTTTAATTTCAGAAACATTTATCAAAGATTGTTCATCAATTAAATACATCCAGTCATCAACGCTTAAATCAAGGGTTGTGCCCTTATATGGAACACGCAAAACATAATTCATTTGCAGCGCATTTCCAAATTGTTTACCTTTTGCAACACCGACAACATCACCTGCAGTTGCCGTGAAATGATTAGCATCTTTCATGTCAACAACCCAAACGCGCTCTTGTTTTTCGCCGTCATCAAACAAAAAATATTCCTGCAAAGTAAGTTGATTATTTTTTACAACACCTTCCATTTTTACACTGAATCTACGCGTAACTTTTCCACTTCGATCTTGCATAATGCCATAAGCCTCGGTCTTTCCCGAGAAATATTGCTGTATATCAAATTTTGGATTTTTATCAGAATAATTTTCAACTTTTTTCGCAGAACAAGAAAATAAAGTCATAGTTAGTAAAATTAAAGTTAGTTTTTTCATAGTTTTAAAAGTTCATTGCGCATTTTTTTATATTTTGCTTTTTCGTGAAGCCAAATATCAGCAAAATCAAGAGCAAAGTCAGCATCCTTTACTGAATCAATTAAAACAGAGTTATGATATAACTGCAAGCCATTTTTATCAATAATAGCAGTTTTTCTATCGCCAATTTTAACATCTGTAAAAATTTTATTCAGATATTTTCTATAAATTTTCGCTTTATTCTCATCAATTTCTTTAATGCGCAAAATCTCGTCAATCGAGGCCTCAACCAGTTCTTCTTTAGAAAAATTTCGATTATATTTTATACAAATTGCAAACTTGTCGCGATAATTTTTTAAATCTTGTGCAATGGTCGAAATTTCATAAATATGAAAGCCCCAAACCCGCAAAGAATAGCTTCCCAGGGCTTTTGGATTATCAAAATTCTGCACAATTTCTTTTGAAAAATCTTGCGCAAAAACAATGTTTGACAAAAAAATGTTTACCAGAAAAATAAAAAATAATTTTTTCATATTTTAAGCGTTTTTAACAAGGTTAAATTGCACAACATCACACCTTTTGCAAGCAAATCCGGCCGCGCAATAAGATAAATAAAATCGCCATTTTCTGATAAATTCATCATCAAATCCCATTGCTTTTATCGCGCTTTTTTGTTGATCAAAGTTTTTTAACCAACAAAGCAAGGTTTTTTCATAATCTTTTGCAAAAGAAAACTCGTCAATCACTTGAAAATTATGCTTTTGAGCCTCTTCTTTAAAAGCGGTTTTTGATGGCAAAAATCCTCCCGGAAAAATATGTTTTTGAATAAAATCAAAACGATTTTTATATTCATCATAAACATCATCAGAAATTGTAATCGTCTGAATCAGCGCCTTGCCGCCGTTTTTTAAAGATTTATTGACACTTTCAAAATATTGCGACCAATATTCTTTGCCAACCGCTTCAAACATTTCAATTGAAACGACCGAATCATATTGATTTTTCTCATCGCGATAATCTTGCAACTTAATTTTTATTTTTTCTTGCAAATTTTTTGGCAATATTTTTTCTTGCGCAAATTTTGCTTGTTCTTTTGAAATTGTAAGGCAAGTTAAATTATTATTTTGTAAAGCCGCAAAAGCAGCAAATCCGCCCCATCCACAGCCAATTTCTAAAATTTCGCCGTGATTTATTTTTGATAAAATTCTGGCATATTTATTTTGCTGAGCTGATGTTAAATCTGAATTTTTTTCATCAAAAATTGCGCTTGAATAAGTCATCGATTCGTCAAGCCAGAGTTGATAAAAATCATTGCCCAAATCATAGTGATAGCGGATATTTTTCTTGCTGCCAATTTTTGAATTTTTGCGAAATAAATTGCGAATTGCAAATAAAAATAAGTTGAATTTATTGGCGTGAAAAAATTTCTCTAAAATTTGCGAATTTTTGCCAAAAAAAGTCAGCAAGCGCGGCAAGTCTGATGAGCTCCAGAGCCCATCCATATAGGTTTCGCCAAGCGCAATATCGCCACCTGTCAAAATTGCGTCAAACACACCCCAATTGTTGATTTTCATATCAACAGCCGCATCTTTATTCGCCGATGAAAAAGTCATTTTATTGCCATTTGGCAACGCCAGTTCTAACACTCCGAACTCAATCTTTTCAAGGGCGTGCCACAAAATTGAATAATTATTTTCACTCATAATTTCTTGTAATATTGTTATCCGATTTTTTCGGTCTTTTTATATATTTTATTTTTTTAAAAAACAATTTTATAGCCTGAAAATGTATCAAAAAAATAATTTTAAAAGTGTTAAAAGGAATTGTAACGAAATTTCTTAACAAAGAAAGACTTGTTAAATCATAACGCTTTCCAATCAATGAAGTCATAAGCATAAGCTTGCTTTCATTATCAAAATAATCGATCCAAATCGCAATTTTTTCATCGTCAAAAACAAAACGAAATTTATATTTTCCTTCAACTTTCATAAAAGGTGAGACATAAAAATTTTTATTTGCTTCATAAAATTTTTGCGAACTTAAAGCCTCGCCATTTTTTTCATAAATCAAATAATTGTGTGACTCTTTAAAGGTGTTATTAACCTCAGCCAATACTGCCTGCAACTGGTTTTGAGAATTTAGGCAAAACCAAAAACTTACGGGATTAAAAACATATCCCAAAATTCTTGGCAAAGTTAATAAATAAATTTTTCCATCAATTTTTATATTTTCATTTTGCAAAGTTTCTTTAATCCAATTTGCACATGAGTCATTGCTGCGCGCGCCATGGTCGCGGTTATAAAAAGAAAAAATATTAAATTTATTAAGAGAGAAAAACACTGATTGCAATTTTTCAATCTGAGCAATGTCAAAGCAAATATAATAGCCTTTATACAAAAATTTGTTAACTTTCGGAATCAGCCTTTTATGCACTATATCAGCCTCAAACAAAGCGTTTTCTAATTTCATATTTCGCTAAAATTATTTTTGTTTTTAAAAAATAACAGCAATCTTATCATAAGTAAAATATATTTAACCTATGACAATCATAAGTTTTACTTATGATTTAAAACTCAACACCAAACAATTTTGCAAGATTTATGGCCGAATTTAAACCATCTTCGTGAAAACCATTTGCTTGATAAGCTCCGCAATAATAAAAGCCGTCAAGCCCTTGAATATCAACAATTTGCGCTTGTGCCTTGATGGCATTTTCGTCAAAAATTGGATGATGATAAACAAATTTGGCAAAGATTTTTTCTGGAGCAATTTCTTGCAGAGGATTTAATGTCACAAAAATTGGATATTTTTCATCAATTTTTTGCAATAAATTCATCCAATAGCTCACAGAACAAGACTTCTCATCGCTGTGGTTTTTATGATAAATCCAACTTGCCCAAGCTGATTTTCTTTTTGGCATTTGCGTTTCGTCGCGATGCAAAACTGCCAAATTTTCTTGATATTTAAAGTTTTTTAAAACTTGCGAAGCCTTTTCTGGCAAGCTTTTGCAGATTTCCAAAACTTCATCGGCATGATTTGCAAAAATCACTTTATCAAAAAAATATTCTTGATTTTTATCATTTTTTAGAAGAATTTTTTCACCAACTTTCTTCACCTCAATAATTTTTTCGCCAACTTTTATATTTTCTTTAAAATCACGCGTCAAAAGCTCAACATATTTCTTGCTGCCTCCTTTGACACTATACCATTGCGGTTGCGAAAATAAAGTTAGAAGCCCGTGATTATAATAAAATTTCAAGAAACTTTGCGCCGGATATTCAAGCATTTTCTCTTCAGGACAACTCCAGATTGCGCCCGCCATTGGTAATAAAAAATATTTCCAAAAATATTTTCCCAGATTTAATTTACGCAAGAAATCTTCGAGAGAAATGTCTCGAAACTCTTGATTTGACTGATTATTATTAACAAATTCAATTGCTTTTTTGTTGAATTTTATGATGTCAAAAATCATTCTCCAAAAACTAAGATCGAAAAAGTTTCGAGCAGATCCAAAAACTCCTAAAAGGCTGCGAACTGAATATTCAAGCTCTTTGGCCTTAATTCCGAAACTCATGTCGCTTGCAACAGTTTCAACTTTTAAAATTTCAAAAAGTTTTTTTAAGTTTGGATAAGTTTTGTGATTGAAAACAATAAAACCCGTGTCAACCGCGATTTTATTGCCTAAATAGTCAATTTCAACAGTGTTTGAATGTCCGCCGATATAACTATTTTTTTCAAAAACTGTTATGTCAAATTTGCTAGAAAGCAGCCAAGCCGCGGCATTTCCCGATATTCCACTTCCAATTATTGCGATTTTCATTTTTAAATACTTGTGAATAATTAGGTTACAAAAACCTCGTACCAATTGCCAAAAGCAATTATATTTGCAGTTTCTTTGCAAGATATAATTTTATATCACCTTGGCGTTTATGTCAAATTCTCTATTTGAAAATGTTTTGAGATTGCTAAAAAATAATGTTGCGATTTATTTTTGCAGCAACAATATCTTGACATTGAATTTGTATTAACTTAGCTTGACTTTGATAGAAATAAATTATTTGATATGGCAAAATCTAGTGTTTCAAAGAGAGTTTTTGCGGGCGCAACCGCAAGCAAAGAATCTGAAGGCACAGATCTTGATCGCGATGAATTTTTTAGAATATATAACGATCCTCTTAGCAAAGACGAAGTAAAACTCTATATCAAAAAAATTCTTGGGCTCGCAACCATTGCAAACATTGATCAAATTTCACAGCAACTTAATTTATTATCGTCCAAATTTAATATCAGTCTTGAATCAAAAGATATTTTGAATGTTGCAAATAAACTTTTATTGCAAGCATTTGAATATCTTGATTTTTTTAACATTGATAAAATATTTCGATTTGTTTGCAAAGCGGGATTGAGTGCGCAACATTGCTTGAAAAACCCCGATTTTTTAAAACACTGCACAAAAATTTTTGACCCCAAAATTTCAACTCGCGCCCTTCACAGCCCTTTTCTTACACAGATTTTGGTTCACATTAACAATCTTGGCTGTCTTGAAAAAATTGACAGAAAAATTTTGGAAGGCTTCATGAATCAATATGTCGACATGATGCATGCCACAAATAATCTGCATAATTTTAACGATGTGACTCGTTATTCATTTTTTCAAATTACAACTTATTGCCGCGATGTTTTTCATATAGAAAGCTTGGCAACAAAAATTGACAAAATTGCAGAGCATAAATCAATCAGAGACTCTATTTTGACGCACAAAAAAGATGCTAGGATTTCGTATCATCAAAGACAGGTTTTTAAAATATTACACGATTATTTATCAGGAAAAACCTCGCGCGATGACGAAGAGTGGAAATCGGTGAGCTCAATAATTGACGATACATTTTTTATCGATCCCTATAAAGCGCAACTAGAAGGTGAATATGTCGGGTCTGGTGGCTATTTTTTAAAAACCATAGATATTATGCTAGGCAATGGCGAAGATTTTTCTGTTGCATTTGAAATTGACGGCGAGAGTCATTTTAATTGGGTTGATGGAAAAAGATGTAGAGACGCAGCCACAATTTCACGCGACATTCATTGTGCGAGCGTTCTTGGAAAAGTTCTTGTTATTGATTTGCGTGAGTTTCAAAATGAAAAAGGATCTCTCGATAAAGAAAAATTATTGCGATTTTTTGAAGGTAATTTATATGTAAAATCTGTGAGAGATGATATTGCTCACAAAGGAAGAGCTGATGTCGCTTTGACAAAACCCAAGAAACATATTGATGCTGCAGAAAGCACAGCCGCACAATCTGCTGCGGCACCGGCGGTGGCGATGGTCGCCCCAACCTCTTCTGACGCGACGAAGAGCAAGAGTTCTGGAAAAAAGAAAAAGAGCGAAAAAGCGAAAAAAATAGAGGAAGATTTCGATGGATTGTTAAAAGAATTTTCCAAGCTAGATCAAGAGCGCTTGCAGCTTAAAGCCAAAGCTTCAACGCCAGAATCTCTAAAAGAAAATTTCAAACTTAACATAAAAAGAATTCTACTTGAAAACCCAGTTGATTTAAAAGAGTTAGAATATTTTTTAAAACAAAATTATAAATCATATCCCGATTTCTGGCAAGAAAAAATCGGTTTTGAAGAGCCGCAAAAAAAGGGTCACGCCAAGAGAAATAAAATGCGAAGTTTGTATGATTTTGCTTTTGAGAACAACAATTATAGAATGTTGATTTTGTTGAAAAAATATTATGATATTCCGCCAATTGTTTATGAAACAGAAATAGATGAAGAAAGAACGGCAATGAATTTTATTACCTTTGTCGATGAAAACGTACCTAGAAGAGCAACATCTCACAAAGATTTTGAAGCAAGAATTAAATTATTCACTTCGCAAGAACCTGTGAAAAAAGTGATACGATATTTAATCAGCGATATTGTCAAAAAATCTATTATCGGAGTGGCTTATAAAAGGAGAGAAGGCGGTCAATTCACAGTCAACACAAGAGATTCAATCAACACCACCAAATGCTCACTTTTTGCCCTTGAGAATAACAATTGCGAACTTACGGAAGATGATAAGATGGACCTAATGACAAACAAGAAATCAAGCGCAATCTATGAAACATTAAAAGAGGAGGCGCTTGAAATGGATGATTTGCTTGGTTACATTTTAAACATATCGCCTAACGCAGATTTAACGATCAATCAAGAGCGAGATGAATGGGGTTTTAATTTTGCCATTTTTTGCCACAACACCAGAACGGGGAAAATGGCTTCTCCATCGCAAGATTTAACATTTCAAGAAAGAATGCTGACGTCTTGGTGGCCAATGATTCCCGACATTTCACTTTTCTCAATTTGCAATCCGAATTGCGCAGAATTGATTGAATATATGATTTGCAACGATATTTATAAAGCAAATCACGTCG
>CAMCFD010000062.1 GCA_945874115.1 Rickettsia typhi
AAAGCTTTTGTTTTTGACGAATCTTCAATCGCTTTTTTATTGAAAGCGCCAGACATTGCCAAATCTTCGATAACTTCAATTGGCGCAAGCCTTGACAAGCTTTGCGTTAAATGAGAAAATTTATTTAGCTTGTGGATAAACTCAAGCAAGTCTTTGCCCGAGCGGTCTCCCGCTTTCGACTTCATCACATAATTATCAACAACATGATTGGTGATGTAGTCTTGAAGCGCTTGTTCGTTCTTTAGATAAACTTCGCTTTGGCCTTTTTTCACTTTGTAAAGCGGCGGTTGTGCGATATATAAAAATCCATGCTCAATTAATTTTGGCATGTGTCTAAAAAAGAAAGTGAGCAAAAGTGTACGAATGTGCGAACCATCGACGTCCGCATCGGCCATGATGATGATTTTGTGATAACGAACTTTGCTCGGATCAAAATCTTGCTCGCCGATTCCCGTTCCTAGAGCCGTGATGATTGTTCCAATCTCAGCTGAAGACAACATTTTGTCGAAACGCGCGCGCTCAACGTTAAGAATTTTTCCGCGAATTGGAAGAATTGCTTGAAACTTACGATCGCGACCTGATTTTGCAGAACCGCCCGCCGAGTTTCCTTCAACAATAAATAATTCGCTTAAAGTTGGATCTTTTTCTTGGCAATCCGCCAATTTTCCTGGCAAATTCGAAACTTCAAGAACCGATTTTCTGCGAGTTAATTCACGAGCTTTTCTCGCCGCTTCTCTTGCTTGAGCCGCTTCAACAGCTTTTCCAACGATAGTTTTCGCGTCAGTAGGACGCTCTTCAAACCACTGAGATAATTTGTCGTTTAAATAAGATTCTACGAAAGTTCTCACTTCACTTGAAACCAATTTATCTTTAGTTTGCGAAGAGAATTTCGGATCAGGAACTTTCACCGAAAGCACTGCTGTCAAGCCTTCGCGCACATCTTCACCACTCAAAACAATTTTGTCTTTCTTGAATAATTTATTGTCTGACGCATAATTATTGATCACGCGAGTCAAAGCCGCGCGAAATCCCGCCAAATGTGTTCCGCCATCGCGTTGACGAATATTGTTTGTGAAGCATAAAACGTTTTCGTGATAGCTGTCATTCCATTGCAATGATGCTTCCAAGCTGATTCCACTTTCTTTATCAGCCGCAACAACGCTAACTGTAGGATGAAGCGCAACTTTACTTTTGTCGAGATATTTTACGTAAGCTTCAACGCCGCCTTCATAAAACAAAATTGATTCTTTAGGCTCTTCTTCGCGCAAATCTTTAAGCACAATTTTAACGCCCGAATTCAAGAAAGACAATTCGCGCAAACGCTGTTCAAGTGTTGAAAAGCTGAATTCTGTGACATTCGAGAAAGTTTCGTGTGAAGCGTGAAACGTGACTTGCGTACCTTTTTTGCCTTTAACTTCGCCAATCATTTTAAGCGGAGCCACAGCAACACCGTGTTGAAAGCGCATGTTATATTCTTTTCCGTCGCGCCAAATATTAAGTTCAAGCCAATCAGAAAGCGCGTTTACAACTGAAACACCAACACCGTGCAAACCGCCAGAAACTTTATAAGAATTTTGGTCAAATTTTCCACCCGCGTGAAGTTGCGTCATGATAACTTCAGCCGCAGAAACGCCTTCTTCGGTGTGAATATCGACAGGAATTCCGCGTCCGTTATCGCGCACAGTCACTGATCCATCAGAATTTAGGGCAACATAAACTTCGTCGCAATGACCAGCCAAAGCTTCGTCAATCGCGTTATCAACAACTTCATAAACCATGTGATGAAGACCACTTCCGTCATCAGTGTCACCAATATACATTCCGGGACGCTTACGAACCGCGTCTAACCCTTTCAAAACCTTGATTGAATCAGCACCATATTCGTTCATATTTATTTCTTTTTCCAGAACTTGTTCCACATTATTTTCTGTTTGTTTTTTTGTCATTTTACGTGTGTTAAAAAGTGTTATTAATCAAACCACGATTATATAGCGAGAAATTATTATACGCAAGCGTTTTCACACAAAAAACAATACCATTTCAGGGCCGATATGGGTGATTTTTATTTGAAATTTTAGACCTAAATTATGAGGCATAAAAAACGACGCGAAATCGAGGTATTTTTAGGAGGAGTTTTAGGCAAAAAAAATAAGCTGGATTTATATTTTTCTATAGCCGCAAATCTTCAAATCATAACCGTCAAGGCCAATCACCGATTTTTTAGAAGAAGTAAGAAGAATCATCTCTTTAACGCCAATGTCCGAAAGGATTTGCGCGCCAATTCCGTAATTGCGCAAAGTTTGAGTTTTTTGGCCGTTCAAATCGAGCAAATCTTGCACTGATTCATTTGGCTGACGAATAATAACAACTACTCCCGCGCCATTTTTCGCGATTTTTTTCATCGATTTTGCCAATAATTTATTTTTGCCGTTTGGCGAGAAATTCAAGCAATCTGAAAAAATATTTAAGTGATGCATACGCACCAAAACCGGCTTGTTCGCTACAATTTCGCCTTTCACCAGCGCAATATGTTCAATGCCATCAACTTTGCTTTTATAAGCCACAAGCTTGAATTCTGCGCCATTTTCACTGATAAATTTTTGCGCATAAACAATCTCAACCAATTTTTCATTTTTGCGGCGATATTCAATCAAATCGGCAATTGTCGCGATTTTCAAGTCGTGTTTTTTCGCGAATTTTATTAAATCTGGCAAGCGCGCCATTTGTCCGTCGTCATTCATGATTTCGCAAATCACACCAGAAGCGTTCAAACCCGCAAGCTTGGCGATATCAACCGCGGCTTCGGTGTGTCCGGCGCGAACCAAAACTCCACCATTTTGCGCACGAAGCGGAAAAATATGGCCGGGGCTAACAATCGCGTCTTTGCCTTTATTTGAATCGATCGCATCACGCACAGTTTTCGCGCGGTCATAAGCTGAAATTCCCGTAGAAATTCCTTCGCGCGCCTCAATTGACACCGTGAACGCCGTCTTGTTTCGCGATTGATTATTCATCGCCATAAGCGGCAATTCAAGCTCGGCAACGCGTTTTTCGTTAAGCGCCAAACAAATTAATCCGCGCCCAAATTTCGCCATAAAATTGATCGCCTTATCATCACAAAATTGCGCCGGCACAACCAAATCGCCCTCATTCTCACGATTTTCATCATCAACCAAAATAAACATTCGCCCAAGCTTCGCCTCTTCAATGATTTCTTCAATTGTCGCTAAATTATTCTTTTTCATAAATAAATTTATTATAATTTTTTCAATTCACTATTTAAAAATCTCACACAATTTTAAAGCCACCATCAACCTCAAAAGCCCTATTTGCATATCTCGCCAAGGTGTCGATTTCAACATTTACTAAATCTTCAACTTTAATATCACCAAAATTCGTGTTTGCAAATGTGTGTTTAATCACATTGACTTCGAACTCATTTTTCGCGACTTCATTGACCGTAAGCGAAATTCCATCAAGACAAATTGAGCCTTTTTTGGCGATAAATTTCGTCAAATCTTCGGATTTTTTTTCAAGCTCAAATTTCATTTTCCACGAATCATTAATCTGATTCAAAGCCTTTAATTTAGCCTTTCCGTCAACATGACCAAGAACGATATGTCCACCAAATTCATCGCCCAAACGCAAAGCAAATTCGATATTAATTTTTTCACCCAAATCAAAATTTTTCAAAGTCGTAATTTCGCAAGTTTCGTTTGACGCTTCAAAATGTAAAACATTTTTTTCCTTCAAAACCAATGTAAGACAGATTCCGTTACACGCAACCGAACAGCCAATTTCAAGCTTTCGCGCAACTTCTCCTAAAACCAAAATCGCCAATTTGCAATCGCTTTTTTCGTCAAATTTGATATTTTTAATCTCACCAATGTGAGTGATAATTCCCGTAAACATAAACTTATTTTCTATTAACGAATCCAGTTAAATCAACACTTGTTGAAAAATTCTACAACTCTTTTTGCAACCTTGAAACTTCTTTTTTAATTTTCTCAAGAGCGCTCATTTCAAGCTGTCTTATGCGTTCGCGCGAGATTTTATAAATCTTACTTAATTCTTCCAAAGTCATTGAAACTTCGGACATTTGGCGCTTAATCAAAATGTCTTTTTCGCGCTCATTTAAAACCAAAAATGCCTCACGCAAAAGCTCTTCACGCCTTTGCTTTTCTTGTTTCTCGATAATTATTTCTTCGTTATTTTCTTCATCAATAATAACAATTTCGCCAAGCTCAGTGCCGCCTTCTTGCGAAATAACATTATTGAGCGAAAAATCAGAATTTGTCAGGCGCGATTCCATTTCTTTAATTTCGCTGACTTTTACGTTTAAATCGTTCGAGATGCGCGCAATTTGCTCGTCTGACAACGATTTTTCTTCCGAAGAAGAAGCTACATTTAGCCTGCGCTTAATTTTATGCAAATTAAAAAACAGTTTTTTTTGCGCCATCGTCGTGCCAATTTTCACCAGCGACCACGAGCGCAAAATATGCTCTTGAATATTAGCTCTAACCCACCACATTGCATAAGTAGAAAAGCGAAAACCCTTTTCTGGATCGAATTTTTTTACAGCCTGAATCAGCCCCAGATTGCCTTCAGAAACTAAATCGGTGATTGGCAAACCATAATTCTTGAATTTTGCCGCCATTTTTACAACCAAACGTAAATGACTTTGCACCAATATTTTCGCGGCTTCTTTATCGCCTTTTTCTTTAAAGCGCATCGCATATTCATATTCTTCTTGCGCTGATAAAAGTGGGAATTTTTGGATTTCTTTGAGATATTGCGCAAAACCATCTTTTTTTGGTGCAGCAAGGCTGTTTTTATCAACCTCCAAAACTAAATCGCCATTTTCTAAACGCTCTTCATCATCTGAATTTTTTACAGCGCCACGAATTGGATATTTTGATTCTTCGCTCATTATTTTTATATTTTTGCCTAGCAAGACAAAAATTATGGCATAAAATCACGATTTTGTCAAGAAAAATCAATAAGAAGCGCCGCTAACCCTTATTTTATACTTCTTCGCAAGATAAGACATCACCATAATTCTCTCTTTCTCACTGATGACTCTGTCAAACACAATAACCTCCGACATCAAGCCAGTGAAGCTATTAGAGCCAGATTTGTTAGCGCCAACCGTCAAGCCGCTAAAACCACTGATATCAACCGAAGTGTCAAAGCCACTACTTTCAACATTATTGACAAAAACGTGCGAGCTGTTTTGATTTAAATAAGCACCAATAACATAGTTTTGTGATTGAACAAACGAAGCCGCAAACTCATTGGTGCTATCAGCATTTATCCTCACAAAATCGTCAGATATCACAAGTGAATTTACTGCGCCCGTTAAATAAGAATCGATGAAAGTCATCTCGACACCAGAAAGGTCTAGAGTTGGCGACAGAACGACAAAAACTGAAGATCTTGAAGAATTTCCCTGAAATAACGACGCCAAACTGAACCTTCCCGATGCAGTAAATTGAACTGACGGAATATGATTTATACCATTTGTGCGATATATTACGCCGCCGTCTGGCGTTCTGCTTAAAGAATTTTTGCGCTCAGAAATCGAAGCTTGACTGCTAACGTCATGCCATTTTGACAAAGGCTCGTTATCGATCACTTCTGATTTTTCGAAACTGTCGGGCAACGTTGTTTCGTACCACGCAACCAAACCTTCAATTTCACCGATGTTAGAATTCGATGTAAGCGATCTGGCCGAGGCTAAACGAGAATTATTGACGATAGAGCCTCCTTTCATAATTCCGGCCGTAATAATGCTTATTACCAATATTACAACCGCAAGCTCTAGCAAACTAAATGCACTTTTTTTCATTTTTTTATAATTCGATATTTATGATTTGCTTTCCGTCGCTATCAACTTCAATTTCTTGCTCATAACTGTTTATATAACACAGCGAATTTTTCTTATCTTGGCAATAATAAATAGTTCCTTGCAAAATATATTTTTTATTCGCATCTAACTTCGGAAGATTCATGTCGTCATTTTTTATCATATTCCAATCAAAAGTTGTGATTAGATTAGCATCTTTTTCACCAACAAGTTCAAGCAAATTAATGAAGCTTGGTCCAGATTCGTTAATCTTCCAATCACTTTCAAAGTTAATTTTTATTGCAACATTTTGTGACTTAACTTTTGTCGAATCAGATTTTTGTAGGTTTGGTAAATATTGCAAAAATCCGTCTTTCGGAAGTTGTAGCGGCGGCATCACATTTAACAAACTCGAATTCATTTTCTTGAAATCGAGCTTCACAATTCGATTGTTGTTCGTGTCACAAACAAACAAGCTTTCGTCTACAACCACAAGGCCATCTGGCTCGTCAAATTTTGTTTCGCTTCCTAAATCTTCGCCGCGCTGCGATCCGAATAAATCTTTAATTTTGCCCGAAGAAAATTCATATTTTCTGATTTTGTGATTAAAACTATCAGAAATATAAGCGCCATTTTTATTGACAAAAAGCCCAAGCGGATGTTGCATTAAAGCTTCTTTTTTATCGCCATTTTTATGACCAAAATCAAACAATCCAGTGCCAAGCAAAGTTTTCACCTCGCCATTTTTATTCATAACGCGAAGAGAGCTTGTTTCAGAATCAAGGAAATATAATTTGCCATCAAACACACTCAAATCAGAGGTTTGCGCTAATGAATTTCGCGGATAATTTCCGTCAGAAATTCCTTCAGAGCCGTTTCCGGCCAAAACCGAAACTTTTTTCTCAAGCAAATTGTAAGACAAAATTTGGTGCGTTCCCGAATTAGAAATTGCGATGTGATTTTTGTCAGGGAAAAATTCTAGATCGCTCGGCGATGCAAGATTTACGTTTTCTAATTTAATATTCTCACCTGAAATCACGCCACCTCTTTTTTGTTCACCAATCAAAGTTATGACTTTCGAAGTTTTAAAATCAACCTCGCGAAGAGCATGATTTCCTGAATCGGCAATATATAATTTGCCATTTTGATAAAGCAATCCCGTTGGAATATTAAATTTCGCAGTGTCAATTGAGCCATCAGAAAAACCCGCATCTTTGGCGCCAATTTGCACAATAACTTCACCCGAAATCGTAGAAACCAAA
Source organism: Rickettsia typhi (assembly GCA_945874115.1). Taxonomy (GTDB): domain Bacteria; phylum Pseudomonadota; class Alphaproteobacteria; order Rickettsiales; family UBA1997; genus CAMCFD01. The sequence goes on from CAMCFD010000062.1 coordinate 7,108, forward strand.
ATGTTGTTGCGTCCACTATTTGCAATGAACAAAGCCTGTCCTTTGTATGATTTATAAGAAAAATCTCTAGCATAAATTATCTTAGTTGGATAACTTAAAACAGTTTTGATAATTTTATTTTTCTCAGGCAAAACCGGCAATTCTTCGCGATTCAAATGATAGCGATATTTTTCGACCATTTTTTTGACATCTTTTTTGATGTGTCTCACATCGCCTTCACCAACGTAGGTTTTTTTCACTCGACCTCGCGGATCAATCAAAACAAAGCTTGGCCACGCATCAACACCAAAAGCATTCCAAATTTTTAGATCAGAATCATTGACAACCGGATGATTTATGTCATATTTCAAAACCGCTTTTTTGATCGACTCAACATCTTTTTCATTGGCGAATTTTCCAGAATGAACCCCAATCACAACCAATTTCGAACCAAATTCTTGCTCTAATTTTTTAATTTCAGGAATCGTGTGAAGACAATTCACGCAAGCATGAGTCCAGAAATCTAGAAGGATTACGCGATTTTTTAAATCTTTATTTTCAAGATTGCGCGACAAATTTAACCAACGATCTTCTTCATTTTTGTAAGATGAAATTATTTTTGAAGAATCAAGCTCTACAAAGGCCGAGGAAAAAACAAGATTGGTTAAGAAAGAAAATACGAACCACAAAACCACAAAACCCGCCGCAGCAAACAATAACAGAGATTTGTCTTTGCTGCTTAATTTTATCGCCATTCTCAATTAAATTTAATGAATATTTTATACCATTTTCCGTTAATAATTAGACATTTAGGCAAAATAATTTTCGTGGATAAAATTTTAAATAAAAACCAGTCATATCGGCGATATGGGTGTTTTTTATTTGAGATTTTAGACCGAAATTATGAAGCATAAACGTTTAATTATTAATGGGAAATGGTATTACTCATCTAATTTAAAATAAAGCAATTAATAAATCCAACCTTTTTTACAGGATTTTTGGTATTTTTTGCTAAGAATTTATCTCTAAATAATTTTATCATAAATTTTTAGGAATTTATTAGAAAAAAGATGCGGCGAAATAATGTCATCTCCCATTGATAATTAGCCTTTTAGGCAAAATAATTTTCGTGGATAAATTTTAAATAAAAACCGATCATATCTGAATTATGTGGGCGATTTTATTTGAGATTTTAGAGCAAGATTATGAAGAGTGAAGCGTTAATTATTAATGAAAGGAATAGCGTTGGAGATAGTTCGCAATCTAGAAATACGCCTCAAGAGCCAAAGAAAAGAGATTGGGGTGTTTTTTTGTGGGCAGAGAAATAATTATAAAAATCATCGCCACTTTCTAAAAAAATGGCGATGAAATTTGTCGAATTATTCGCTTTTTTCCATCCAAGTTAAAACCGGAAATTTCGCAGCTTTAATCTCATCAAGACGTCTTCTTGGCGTTGAAACCGGATAG
>CAMCFD010000063.1 GCA_945874115.1 Rickettsia typhi
TTTCTTTGTTTTTGCGGCCTTGAGAAACAATCTATGCTGCGCAGATGAAATGGATTGCGGATCAAGTCCGCAATGACGAGAAACTGAAATTATGAGTTCTTGTCATTACTGCGAAAGCAGGAATCTAGGCGCATTTCTTATTTTTTACCAACTATTCTCAACTAATTTTATTTCGCGAATCGCTAAAAATTTCCTAAAAATCAAGGATAAATTTAATCCTAAAACCCGAGCATAGTCGCAATTGCGATCAAGACGTTTTTCAACATTAAGATGAAGAATAAGTTGAAAAGCGCCATTGCGATTACGACGATTTTCGGATTTATGCGTTCGATAAATTCGATCTGATTTTGTGTTGGCTCGTCGAAATACATAACTTTTACGATTCTTAGATAATAATAAGCGCTGATGACGCTGAATAAAATCGCGATTGTCGAGGTTATGATATAACCCGATTTTATGGCTGCTGAGATTACGTAAAATTTGGCGAAAAAGCCGGCCAAAGGCGGAATTCCCGCAGTTGAAAACATTAGAATTGCGAAAGTTGCCGCCAAAACTGGATTGGTTTTAGAGAGGCCAGAAAGTGAAGAAATCGCGAAAATTTTATCATCATCTTGGTCGTTATCACCTTGTGATTTGCCGTTTTTAAGGCCCAAAAATAATGTTAAAAATCCGAAGTTTCCAACTGACAAGAATGAATAAATAATCATGTATAAGACGCAAGATTTGATTCCCTCAAGTGACAAAGCTGACAGGCCTAAAACTACGAAACCGATGTGGCCAATTGAGCTGTAAGCCAAGAGGCGCTTGATATTGGTTTGTTTTATGGCGCCAAGACTTCCTACGGTGATTGAGGCGATTGCAACGAAGATCAAGACATTGTTGATTCCGACCCAACCGGTTGTAACGTCGAGAAATATTCTTACAAAAATTAAAGTGGCCGAAAATTTAGCAACCGTAGCAAAAAACGCCGTGATGATTGAGTTTGAGCCTTGATATACGTCTGGTGTCCACATGTGGAAAGGTGCGGCCGAAATTTTAAAGAACATCGCGATTAAAATTAACACGAAGCCAAGAATCACGGCTGGTGGAATTGGGCTGTTTAAATAAAGTTTGAACGCGGCGTCGAAATTTGTCGTGCCTGAAAAGCCGTAAAACAATGAAATCCCAAGCAATAACAAGCCAGAAGAAGTTGATCCGAGAATGAAATATTTTATGCCACTTTCAGAAGATCGCGGAGATTTTTTGTTGATTGCCGCAAGCAAATAAAGAGGTAAAGATTGCAATTCGAGCGCTAAATAAAATGTCATGAAGTCATTTGCTGAAATCAAAAACATGGCGCCGACAGTTGAAATCATTAGAAGAGCGATAACTTCTGAGCTAATTTTATTTTGGTGAGATATGAAATTTAGCGATAAAATTATGATGAAAATTAAAAGTGCAATTGAAATAAATTTCACGAGACAGGTGAAGCTGTTTGTATAAAACATTGCGCGATAAAAGGTTTGCGACATGAAATCGTTTTGCGATATAAAATAAATCGACAAAAAGCAAAAAAGCAAAGCTGTTATGTAGGAAATTCTGAAAAATTCAGGACGATTTTTGGCAAAAAATATGTCAAGAATAAGCACCAAAAGCGCGCCGGCGAAAAGTGTGATTTCTGGTAAAATTGGATTTATGAAATTCAAAAAAGTCATTTTATTATTTTTTATTATTTGGCAAAATTAAAACAAGCTAACAATAATTTCAATTGGTTTAGCGAAATAGCTAAGTAAAATATTTGGCAATAATCCAAATAAAATTACTAAAAAGGCCATAATTGCAAGTGAGATGAACTCAATTTTGTTTAAATCGCCCATTTTTGTGACTTCTTGGTTGGTTATTTCTCCAAAAATCGTTCTTTTATAAAGCCATAGCATGTAGCAAGCGCCTAAAATTACGCCAAAAGTTGCTAAAATTGCGGTGATTTGGCTTGATTTGAATGTTCCGACAATTGCCAGAAATTCGCCGACGAAGCCGCTTGTACCGGGAAGTCCGACCGAGGCCATTGTGAAAATCATGGCAAGAAATGCGAAGTTTGGCATTCTGTTTGCGATTCCGCCCATTTTGGCGATTTCTTTGGTGTGAAGGCGGTCATAAATTACGCCAACGCAGATGAACAAGGCCGCAGAGACAAGTCCGTGGCTGATCATTTGCATTACGGCGCCATCAAGGCCTTGCTGTGTGAAACTGAAAATGCCCATTGTAACGAAGCCCATGTGAGCGACTGAAGAATAGGCGATCATTTTCTTCATATCTTCTTGCATTAGCGCAACCAAAGACGCGTAAATTATGGCGATGATTGATAATGTAAAAACTAAATTGGCGAAATAAATGTTGGCGAGTGGGAAAAACGGCAATGAAAATCTGATCATCGCATAAGCGCCGAGTTTTATTAAAATTCCCGCTAAAATGACAGAACCCGCGGTTGGAGCTTGAACGTGAGCGTCAGGAAGCCAAGTGTGAACCGGAAACATCGGAACTTTAATGGCAAATGACACAAAAAATGCCACCCACAACCATTTTTGCGTCGACATTGGCAAGCTTGGCAAGACGTTTTTCAAGACGTAAATATCGGTTGATCCAACATTAACATATATATAGATTATCGCGACTAAAAATAAAACCGAGCCAAAAAGCGTGTATAAAAAGAATTTGTAAGACGCATAAATTCGCTCTTTGCCGCCCCAAATGCCGATAATTAAGAACATCGGAATCAACATTGCTTCGAAGAAAATGTAGAATAATAACAAGTCGATTGCACAAAACGAGCCGATCACGAAACCTTCAAGCAACAAGAAACAAATCACGAATTCTTTAACGCGCGTTTTCACTGAATCAATGCTTATTGCTAAGCAAATTGGCGTTAAAAAAGTGGTTAGAATTATCATTAGAATTGAAATTCCGTCAATTCCTAAATAATATTTGAAGCTTTGATTTTGTAGGATTCGTGCGATTTCAACAAATTGAAAATGAGGATTGTTTTTATTGAACGAAAATAATAATGTGAGTGATAAAACAAATGTAATTGCACTTATTACAAGGCCAAAATAATAGATTTTTTTGACATTGGCGATTCGCGTGAATGCCAAAAGAACCGCGCAAATGATTGGAAAAAACGTCAACGTCGATAATATTGGGAAAGTCTGCATTTATCTATTGAAATTCGTTAATAAATATCTATAATATCAAATATGTTGGATATTTTACTAAAAAAAATAGATTTTGCAATTATTAATTTTAAAAAGTGCATAAAATTAAATTAGACGCAACTCAAAGCCAAATTTGGCAAAGACTCGAAAGCTTGGCTGATAATATTCAAAATCAACAATCAAGTGGATTTTTTGCCAAAATTCTAGGAAAGAAGCATAAAACTCAACCGAAAAGTCTTTATTTATACAGCAAACCGGGTCGCGGAAAAACTTTGTTGATGCAAAAATTTTACGATAAATTACAAAAAACGCCGAAGGTTTATTTTCACTTCAACAGTTTTATGCGCGAAATTCATGAATCTTTGCGAGATATTCGCGCCGAAGAAAAGCAATATAAAGATGAATTAATTGAGGCGACAAAAAGGATTATTCAAGATAAAAAAGTTTTGTGTTTTGACGAATTTCAAGTTCACGACATTGCGGACTCCATGATTTTGGGGCGAATTTTCTCTTATTTATTTTCGCAAAATGTGATAGTTATTTTAACCTCGAATTCAAAGCCGCAAGATTTATATAAAAACGGTTTGCAGCGCGAAATATTTCTCGAATTCGTCGATAACACTTTGCTTAAAAACATTGACTTAATCAAGTTTGACGACGATATTGATTATCGGATGCAATATAAAAAAAATCTCGCAAAAAGATATTTTGTTTTGAACGAAAAAAACAGAACAGAAGTAAATGAAATTATTGAAAACTTAACCAAATCTAAAGCTTTAAAACCAAGAACCATAAAGGTTTGGGGGCGCGATGTTATAATTAAAAAAACCTACGAAAATATCGCAGTAATTGATTTTGCGGAAATTTGCAAAGTTGATTTTGGCGCGGCTGATTATCGAGAAATTTGCCAAGAATTTTCATTGATTTTCTTATTGAAATTGCCTATTTTAACTTCGCAAGATCGAAACGAAGCGCGGCGTTTTATGCTTTTTATCGACGAAATTTATGAAAATAAAACCGCGTTGATAATTTTGGCGAAAGCAAAAATCGACAAAATTTTCGAAGATGAAAAAGACAAAATTTTTCACGCACGAACAATTTCTCGATTAAATGAAATAAAATCAGATTTTTATTGGCAAAACGCCAAATTTAATTTATTAACCTAAATTTACGAAAATGATCAAAATTTTACTAAAAATTTGGCCAGCATTATTGATAATCGCGCTTTATTGTTTATGGGTTTTGCTTATTAGAAAAAAATTAGTTAAAAAATCGAAAAACGACAATATTGTTGAAGGTGAATATAAAATCGTCGAAAATGAGCAAAAAAACCAAGAATCGTCAAAAATTTCACCATTTTCTCTTGAAAATCGCACTTTTATCATGATTTTATATATTTCTCTGATGTTAATCATTTTCAGTCTTATTTTTACCGCCTTTCATTAGCTTGTAAAGTCTTGCAAAACGAGGCTTTGCCCGATTTTTATAGGCAATAATTAATCGCATTAATTTCGCTTGATTTTTATAAACAAATGTTTTAAAATCTAGGCACAAACATTATAAGCGCAAGCCAAAGTGTTTTTTATTGCCACAATGTTGACGCTTTTGGTGTCTTGATTTTATTGATTTAATCTCAAGATTTTTGTCGATATTGGTAACTAACCAAATTAAATTAAAATAACATGTCAAACTTAATACCTAAATTTACTATCAAACAGCTTTTGGAAGCTGGCGTTCACTTCGGTCACAAATCAATGCGTCGTAACCCGAAAATGGCAAAATATGTTCACTCAAACCGCAATGGTTTAAGCATAATTGACCTTAACAAATCGGCGAAAATGTTGCACCAAGCGTTGATTGTTACTCACCAAATTGCCAGAAATAACGGTAGAATTTTGTTCGTTGGAACAAAAAAACAAGCTTCTCCGATCGTTGCTGAAATGGCAAAAAGATGCGGACAATATTACGTTAACTTCAGATGGCTTGGCGGTATGTTAACTAACTTCAAGACTGTTTCGCAATCAATCAAAACTTTGCGTAAAGTTGAAGAACAGCTTGCTAATCAAGACGTTGATCTTAACAAAAAAGAAAAATTGGTTCTTGAAAGAAAAAGATTGAAACTTGAACAGGCTCTAGGTGGAATCAAAAATATGGGTGGATATCCTGATTTGATTTTCGTAATCGACATCAATAAAGAAGACATCGCGATTTTGGAAGCTAAAAAATTGAATGTTCCGATCATGGCGATTGTTGATACGAATTGCGATCCTGATGGCATTAAATATGTTATCCCTGGAAACGATGATTCTTCTAAGGCGATCAGACTTTATTGCTCACTAGTTTCTGATGCAATTATTTCAGGAATTCGCGAAAACATGGCTGCTTCTGGCGTTGACGTAAGCAAGTTTGATGCGAGCCAAATTCAACAAACTGTAAAAGTTGAAGAAGAAAAAGTTAGACCTGCGAAATTTGAGCGCAAAGAAGAAAGAACAGAAAAACATCATGACACCACGAAAAAAGTGATTGTTGATGAGAAAAAATATGACGAAAAAAAATCACCGGCAAAGCCAAAAGCTAAGGCTCCTGCGGCGAAAAGCAAAAAATAGATTCACCTCCTAAAGAGCCTTTGATAATAAAGGCTCTTTAAGTCTCAATAATTAAAAATAAGGAAATTATGGCAGATTTAGCATTGATTAAAAAACTCCGTGAAACCACTGGTTGCGGCATTTCTGATTGCAATAAAGCTTTGGCAGAAAATGGTGATGATTTCGAAAAATCGGTTGATTGGCTTAGAAAAAAAGGTCTTTCTGCGGCTGTAAAAAAAGGCTCTAGAGTCACTGCTGAAGGCGCTGTTGCGGTTTTTGTTGAAGGCAAAAAAGCCAGCATTATCGAAGTGAATTCTGAAACTGATTTCGTTGCGCGTAATCAAAAATTCCAAGATTTAGTTTCTAACTTGGCAAAAATTGCGATTGCATTTGGCAATGATGTTGAGAAGTTTAAAACAGCGAAATATGTTGGTGCGACTCACTCAGTTGATGAAGAAGTTAAAAACCAAATCGGTGTAATCGGCGAAAATATTAACTTGCGCAGAATCGATTCTTTATCGGTTGAAAATGGTGTGGTTGTAAGCTATATTCACAATGCGGTTGCGGCTAATATGGGTAAAATCGCGGTTTTGGTTGCGTTTGAATCAAAAGCAGCTGGCGATAAATTGGCTGAAATTGGCAAGCAAATCGCTATGCATATTGCGGCGACAAAGCCTGAAGCTTTAAATGTTTCTGATGTTAATCCTGAAAAATTGAATCGCGAAACTGAAATTTTGAAAGATCAAGCTCGCGCTTCTGGTAAACCAGAAAGCATTATCGACAAAATGATTGAAGGCAGAATTCGTAAATATTATGAAGATGTTGTTCTTCTTGAGCAAAATTTCGTAATGGACGACAAGCTTAAAATTAAAGATGTTGTGGCTGGTTTTGCTAAAGAAAATGGCGAAACTAAAATTTCTGGATTCAAACTTTTCATTCTTGGTGAAGGTATTGAAAAGAAAGAAAATGACTTCGCTGCTGAAGTTGCGTCAATGACTAAATAAATTTTTTAAGAGGCGAGATTTAACTTTCGCCTCTTAAATTCCTCTAAAATTCCTCCGATTTACTTTTCTAAAAATAATCGTTTTTTCTTACTGGGTTTGTCCATAAAATCGTTTGCGCGAACTTTACAATTTTCCTTTACAAAATCATAATTTTGATATAAAATTTTTGCAAAAACAATTAACATAATTTATGACTGATAAATCAAAGCTAAAATTTAAACGCATTTTGTTCAAAGTTTCGGGCGAAGCGCTTATGGGAGACAAGGGTTTTGGACATGATCCCGTAGCGATTAAAAGAATTTGTACGCAAATCAAAAAAGCTTATGATTTAGGCTGTGAAATTTGTGTTGTGGTTGGTGGTGGAAATATTTTTCGCGGAGTGTCGCAAGCAGCCGCCGGCATTGAGCGCGCAAGTGCAGATTATATGGGAATGCTGGCGACTTGCATTAACGGGATTGCGCTTCAGGCGGCTCTTGAAAATGAAGGTCTTGACACCAGAATGCAATCGGCGATTCAGATGAATACGATTTGCGAGCCTTATATTAAAAGACGCGCGGTTCGTCATCTTGAGAAAAATCGCGTGATGATTTTTTCAGCAGGAACGGGAAATCCGTTTTTCACGACTGATACTGCCGGAGTTTTGCGCGCTGTTGAAATGGGTTGCGACGCGATTTTAAAGGGCACGCAAGTTGACGGCGTTTATTCTGCTGATCCGAAGCTTGATAAAAATGCGACTCATTATGAGAAAATAAAATATATTGATGTGTTGAAACAAGATTTGAAAGTTATGGACCAAACCGCGATTACGCTTGCAAAAGACAATAAATTGCCGATTGTGGTTTTCTCGATTAAAAGCGAAGATGCTTTGTTTGAAGTGGTTCAGGGCAGGGGTAAATTTACGATAATTAATTAACAGTGATAAAAAATGGCCGGACATTCGCAGTTTGCAAATATAAAACACAGAAAAGGCGCGCAGGATAAAAAGAAGGCGAAATTATTTACGAAGATTTTGCGCGAAGTTACGGTGGCGGCGAAATCGGGGCAAATTGACCCAAATTTTAATCCGCGACTTAGAAATGCGATTATCGAGGCGCGCGTTAATAATATGCCGAAAGACCGCATTGAGGCGGCTGTTAAGAAGGTTGCGCAGGGTGGAGTTGGTGAAAATTTCGAAGAAATTCGCTATGAAGGATATGGCCCAAACGGCATTGCGATTATTGTCGAGGCGCTTACTGACAACCGCAACCGCACCGCAAGTGAAGTTCGCAGCATTTTCACAAAAGCCAGCGGCGCACTTGGCGAAACTGGTTCGGTGAATTTTATGTTCGATCATATTGGCTTAATTCAATATGAAGCGAAAGTTGCATCAGAAGAAGAAATGTTTGAAGTGGGAATTGAAATTGGCGCAAGCGAGATTGAAAGCAGCGCACAAGTTCATTTGGTTTTCACTGAATTAAATAATTTTGCGGAAATTCGTGATAAATTAATCGCGAAATTTGGCGATCCGATTTCGGCAAAATTTGAGTGGCGCGCAAAAAATGTTATGGAAATTTCTGATTTAGAACAAGCGCAAAAATTGCTGAAAATGGTTGATGCGCTTGAAGATTGCGACGATGTGCAAAATGTTTGCGGAAATTATTCTTTTAGCGAAGAAATCGTAGATAAATTATAATCTTTAAAGTG
>CAMCFD010000064.1 GCA_945874115.1 Rickettsia typhi
AAAATGGCTGATTTAATTTTGCTAAATTCTCAAATTCGATCATATTTTATAATGGTTTCAAGATAGTCTCTGTAAGGAGTTTGAGCTTTATAATTTTTCGCTAATTCTTTAAATTCTTGCGCAGAAATAAAATTTTTGCGATAAGCAATTTCTTCGATACAGGCGATTTTCAAGCCTTGGCGCGCCTCAATTGTTTGAATAAATTTCGCGCTGTCAAGAAGCGAATCAGGCGTTCCGGCGTCAAGCCAAGCGAATCCGCGTTTTAATTTTATAACATCGAGTTTTTTCTGGCTTAAATAAACCTTGTTCACATCAGTAATTTCAAGCTCTCCGCGCGCTGATGGCTTTAAAGATTTCGTGATTTCAACGACCGAATTATCATAAAAATATAAACCCGTCACGGCCCAATTTGAGCGTGGATTTTTCGGTTTTTCTTCTATTGCAAGCGGCTTTTCTTCATTTTCATCAAACTCGATAACGCCATATCTTTCGGGGTCGCAGACGTGATAAGCGAAAATATAACTCCCGACTTTTTTGCCAAGCTGCGAGATGTTTTTTTCCATTAAGTCGCCGCTAATTTCTGCGCCATAAAAAATATTGTCGCCAAGAATCAAACAAACACTGTCTTTGCCGATAAATTTTTCGCCAACCAAAAAAGCGTCTGCAATCCCTCGTGGCTTGTCTTGCGTCGCATATTCCAGCGAAATCCCATAATTTTTGCCATCACCCAAAAACCTCTCAATATTTGGCGTATCTTGCGGTGTCGAGATTATCAAAATGTCCTTAATGCCAAGATTCATAAGGGTCGCGAGCGGATAACAAATCATCGGCTTATCATAAACCGGAAGAAGCTGTTTGCTAATCACATTAGTAAGTGGAGCCAATCGACTTCCCGATCCTCCCGCTAAAATTATACCTTTCATAAAAATGCTTTAAAATTTAATTTCATTAAGCTAAAATATATTCATTTTTAGTTAAAAGTCGAGTTTTTTATGAAAAATTTTTTGATAACAGGCGGTTTGGGGTTTATAGGGAGCCATTTTGTGTTAAATCAAGTCAAAAACGGCAATTTCGTCGTAAATCTTGACAAGATGACTTATGCGGCCAACGCCGATAACGTTTTTGAGATTGAAAATCACCAAAATTATCGTTTCATTAAAGGTGATATTTGTTCGCAAGATCTTGTTTTGAGCCTTCTTCAAGACTTCAAAATCGATTATGTTATAAATTTTGCCGCTGAAAGTCATGTTGATAATTCGATCGCAAGCGCTGATATTTTCATCAAAACTAATGTTAACGGAACCTTGTCTTTATTGCAGGCATCGCGTCAATATTGGCAAAATCTTGATAGCGTCAAAAAAGATAATTTTCGTTTTATTCACGTTTCAACTGACGAAGTTTTTGGCTCGCTTCAAGAAAGCGATCCGGCTTTCACGGAAGAAAATTCATATAAGCCAAACTCTCCTTATTCCGCTTCAAAAGCGGCTTCAGACCATCTTGTTCGCGCTTGGTTCGAAACTTATAAATTTCCAACAATAATCACAAATTGCTCGAATAATTTTGGCCCAAATCAACATCATGAAAAATTGATTCCAACCATTATCAGAAGCGCTTTGACGGGTAAAGATATTCCAATTTATGGCAATGGAAAAAACATTCGCGATTGGATTTTCGTTAAAGATCATTGCCGCGGAATTCAACTGGCTCTAGAGAAAGGAAGGGTTGGCGAAAGCTATTGTTTTGGCGGCGAATGTGAGATCAGAAACATCGAAATTGCCCAAAAAATTTGCGAAATTTTAGACGTCTTGCGTCCGAAAAAAGATGGCAATTCTTATAAAGATCAAATCAAATTTGTTGAGGACAGAAAAGGTCACGATTATCGCTATGCAATCAACAACGCCAAGGCTAGAAGAGAATTGGATTTTAAAATAGAAACACCTTTTGACGAGAATTTGAAATCGACTATATTAAGTTTTTTGCAATGATTTCTAACAAAAATTAATCCCATTTCGCAACTGGCGGAAGCGACATTAAAATCGCTTCCACATTTCCGCCAGTCATTAATCCAAATTTTGTTCCGCGGTCATAAACCAAATTAAATTCGGTGTAAAGTCCGCGTTTCTTCAATTGATGTTCACGCTGCTCGGGCGTAAACTTTGTAAACATGTTTCTTCTCACAATTTTTGGGAAAATATCAAGAAAGCTAAGCCCGACATTTTTAGTAAAATCGAAATCTTTGTCGAAATTTTCGCTGTTTAAATAATCATAAAAAATTCCGCCAACGCCGCGCGAAACACCGCGATGTTTGATAAAAAAATATTTTTCACACTCTCTTTTATATTTTTCATAAGCCAAGTCATCGTAAGAGTCGCAGGCATTTTTCAAAGCTTGATGAAAATCATTCGTGTCTTTTTCAACTTCAAACATCGGGTTTAAATCGGCGCCGCCACCAAACCAATTTTTTTCAGTAACAATAAATCGCGTATTCATGTGAACCGCCGGAACCAAAGGCGAAGACATGTGTGCGACCAGAGAAACTCCTGTCGCGAAAAATTGCGGATTTTTTTCACATCCAGGAATTTGCTTCCTGAATTCTTCGCTAAATTCGCCAAATACAGTTGAAATATTGACGCCAACTTTTTCAAAAACATTGCCTTTCATTACCGACATTTCGCCACCACCACCATCTTTTTCATCAAGAGTTTGGCGCTTCCAATTTTTGCGCACAAATTTTTGCGCTTCATTAAAATTCAAAACGTGTTTTTGCGACGAGTCAATATATTCTTCTTCAATTTTTTCAAATTCGCGGCAAATATTGTCGCGCAAATTTTTAAACCAACTACTACAAATTTGTTTTTTTTGCTCTAAATCTTGCATTTTTTCTTGAAAAGTTAATATTTTAGTTATATAATCATAAGAATTATGTTTTATTTTTCAAGGAATAACCCTATAAAAATCGGCTTATTTTTTTAAGGTTATTTTTATAAACTATTTTCAAAAATTAATAAAGGCAGTGATTTGTAAGGCAAAACGGTTCTAAAACTTTTTTGGTCTTGCAAAAAATTGTTTCAATTTAAGATAGTTAATTCAATTTATTTTGTAAATTTATGACAATTCTACAGGGAAAGAAAGGTTTAATTATGGGCGTTGCAAACAATCGCTCAATAGCTTGGGGCATTGCGGAAGAGGCAAAAAAATATGGCGCCGATCTTGCATTTACTTATCAAGGTGAAGCCCTGCAAAAACGTGTAGAGCCTTTGGCTGCGTCAGTTGGCTCTAATATTGTCCTGCCTTGTGACGTTACCGATCCCGCTTCTGTTAAAGCGGTTTTTGATGAGCTTGAAAAAACTTGGGGAAAGCTTGACTTTTTGGTTCACGCCATCGCTTATTCTGATAAAGAAGAATTGCGCGGACGCTTCGTAGACACGACTGCGGGCAATTTCGCTAACACAATGAATATCTCGGCTTATTCTTTAGCTGTTGTTGCAAAAGCCTCTGAAAACTTGATGAAAGCCGCTGGTGGCGGAAGCATTATTACTTTAAGTTATTATGGTGCTGAAAAAGTTGTGCCACATTATAACGTAATGGGCGTTGCAAAAGCTGCTTTAGAGGCAAGTGTGCGTTATCTTGCGATGGATATGGGTAAAGACAATATTCGCGTTAATGCAATTTCGGCTGGACCAGTTAAAACCCTTGCTGCAAGCGGAATTGGCGATTTTAAACTTATTTTCAAGTGGAACGAATATAACGCGCCACTTCGTCGCAACATCGATTTAAAAGATGTTGGTGGCGCCGGTGTTTTCTTGCTTTCTGAGCTTGGAAGCGGTGTGACCGGAGAAGTTCTTCACGTTGATGCTGGTTATCATGTTGTTGGCATGAAAGCTCCTGACGCACCAGATATCAGCCTTGCAAAAGACGAATAATCTCAGTTTTTGGGCGTCAATTTCGGGGCGCCCAATTTTTTGCTGTCAGTGATTTAGTTGTCCTTGGCGGTGCAAAAATTTTGCGAATGGCAAAATGAGGAAGCTTTAAGAAAATAGCAATTCGCGACAAATCAGTCGCACAAGCTAGTTAAGTTATAAATTAAAAAACGAAACCAGTGTTCATCTCGCACCAACCCTTTCTGATTATTATTTCTTCACCTTCTGGCGCCGGAAAGTCAACGCTTTGTAAGATGATAATTCAAAATGATCCACTGATTAAACTTTCAATTTCTGCAACCACAAGAAGCCAAAGGCCCCAAGAAGTTGATGGTCAACATTATTATTTCATCAGTCAACAAAAATTCGATGAAATGGTTGCTGCCGGAGAATTTGTTGAAAGTGCGAATGTCTTCGAAAATAATTATGGCACGCCGAAAAAAATGGTTGAAGACACTCTGAAAAATGGCAGCGAAGTTCTGTTTGACATAGACTGGCAGGGCGCTCGCCAGATTAAAGAAAAATTTGAATTAAGCTCTATAATTTCAATTTTCATTTTGCCGCCATCTCTCGACGAATTAGAGCGACGCTTGAGAAATCGCGCTCAAGACCACGAAGAAGTTGTTCAAGGTCGCATGAAAAAAGCCATTGACGAGATCAGTCATTTTGCCGAATATGATTATGTTTTGATCAATGACGACTTAAATTCTACATACCAGAAAATCCGCGCTATTATCGACGCTAAAAGAGTTTCGAGACTTTCAAGAAAACAGATTTCTGATTTTGTCGGACGTTTTAACTAACGAAGATCTTAAGTTTACTTCGCTGCACCGCATTTTTTTTTGCAATAATAAAAAATAAAATTATGAGTCTTCACGCAATTTTTGAAACCGTTATCGCAACTTTAATAATTTTCATCAATAAAATCGGCTATCTCGGTATATTTCTTGGCATGTTTTTAGAAAGTACGGTTTTTCCATTGCCAAGCGAAATAATTATGATTCCGGCGGGAATGGCCGCAGCAGAAGGCTCGATGAACATATATTTAGTTATAATTTTTGGAGTTTTAGGAAATGTGTTCGGCGCAATTTTCAGCTATTTCATCGCGCTATATCTTGGCCGCACCATTTTATTTAGAGTCGGAAAATATTTTTTCTTAAAGCCCGCAATCATCATAAAAATGGAGAATTTTTTCAATGCTCACGGCGAAATTTCTGTGTTCGTGGGTCGTTTAATTCCGGGGTTTCGCCACTTTATTTCTCTTCCTGCTGGCGTTTCTAGAATGAATTTTTCTAAATTTTGTTTCTATACTTTTTTAGGATCGACAATTTGGACGACGATATTGGCTATTTTTGGCTATGTTATTGGCAAAAATCAAGATCTAATCGCGCAATATTTGCCGACAATTATTTCTGTTTGTGTGATTTTTTGCCTTGCCATTATTGCGATTTATATCGTGGCGAAGAAGAAAATATTTCGCCCAAAAAATATTTAATTACATATTTTTCATACCCAAGCGCCAATAGGCATAACCTGTTATGACAGTAAGCGCGGCGGCGAGTACGAATAAAATTTTCCCGATAAAAACCACGGCACCAACTAAAAATATTTTCACAGAAAGCGAGGCAAATCCTCCGATTAAAAAATAAATTACATAAGCTGAGCCTTTTTCGCCAAGAAGCAAAATCGTAATCGCTGTCATTTGTACGCCGGTTTTATATTTGGCAAGTTGACTCACGGGAAGGTTGACATTGAGGCCAGCCAAAAATTCGCGCAAACCAGAAACTAAAACTTCGCGGCAAATTATAATTAAACCCGGAACAACAATCCACGGATTGTGGTTGCTAAAGCCGATCAACATTGTGATGGCGACCGATACGAGCAATTTATCAGCTATCGGATCGAGACATTTTCCGAAGTTCGATTGAAGCTTCAAACTTCGCGCGAAATATCCATCGAAATAATCGGTGATTGAGGCAAGCGCGAATAATACGGCCGCGACAACATTGGCGAAAAGCCCCGGAATGTAGAAAGCCAGAACTAGAATTGGGATAATAAAAATCCGAATCGAGGTTAAAATATTTGGTAAATTTTTCATTTTGTTAAAAAAATCTGGTAAAAAAAAATAATATACTAATAATTAAGTTATATTTTTTATAAAAAGTAAAGATTTTCGTTAAAGAATTTTTTAAAATCATGTAAATCGCTTCAAAATAAATGAGTTTATGACAAAAAATGATGATTTATCCGAAGAAATTTTAAAGGAGAAAGACAAAAAGTCGCAAGATGATGAGGATGATAAAAAAGACGAAGATGACGATCAAAATTTCATCAAGAAGGATGATGTTAAAGAAACACTGTTTAAGCGCATCAAAAAAGAGCTTAGCGATGTAAAAAAGATTCTGGAAGGGATTTTGCCCGAAGGCAATCAACAGCGCAATTTAGATCGTGAAACTGGCGGAGTTGAAGCTGAGGCTGACAAAGGAATTTCTGAAGAAGATGCGTGGGACAAGCGCTCTGAGCAAATTGCGCAAATGAATGATGAAATAGAAAGCTCGAATGACCCTTCGGGATCAAGCCTCAAGCAATCTTTAATTCACCAAAATAAACAAAAGAAAAAGAACGAAAAGGCCAATTTAGAGGCTGCGAAGGATTCTTTTGAGAATATGGGCTATGTGCAAAGATTAAAGAATTTGCGTCAAGACCGCACCAGCGCTGATGGAAAAGACAATAACTCTGGTGGCCGCGGGATGTAATTTCGGCATTTTTCTTGACAAGTCCTCGGAAACGTGCTATAATAGCCTCAGGCACTGTTGGCTAATTCTTTCGACCTTATTTTTCGACAAAATTGCTAAAAATATAACGAAACTAAAATCGAAATAATTAGCTAACAGTGCCTAATAACCGACGAATTTTTATCTTATGGACATTTTGAATAATATTGCGAGATTGAGGCGAAACCGCCAAAGTCCTTGGTTGCGAGATCTTTTGGCCGAAACCAGACTTTCAACTTCTGATTTAATTTTACCGATTTTTCTAGTCGAGGGTAATAATATCAAGCAAGAAATTACTCATTTGCCTGATGTTTTTCGTTTCTCGATCGATTTGGCGCTTGAAGAGGCGAGGAAGGCTCGAGATCTAGGCATTAAAGCCGTGATTTTATTTTCGGCGACATCGCAAAATCTTAAAACTGATGATGGAAAAGAAGCTCTGAACCCAAATAACTTGGTGTGTCGCACTATTGCGGCAATCAAAACTAACGTTCCTGAAATTGGCGTGATTTGTGATGTGGCGCTAGACCCATACACCACGCACGGTCACGATGGAATTTTGGATAAAAATGGCTATGTTGCAAATGACGAAACGGTCGAACTTCTTTGTAAACAGGCCGTGGTTCAGGCTCGCGCCGGCGCTGACATAATCGCGCCCTCCGACATGATGGATGGACGTGTAGCTGAAATCCGCTTGGCTCTTGACGCCGAAGGTTTTGAGAAAGTCGCAATCATGAGTTATGCGGCGAAATATGCGTCGAATTTTTATGGCCCGTTCCGCCACGCCGTTGGCTCGAGCAATAATTTACAAAAGGCCGACAAAAAAACTTACCAGATGGATTTTCGCAATTCAAAAGAGGCGATGCGCGAAATTTTGCAGGATGAAATTGAAGGTGCTGACATGCTTATAATCAAGCCAGCTCTAGTTTATTTAGACATTATAAAAACCGCCGCAACAAATGTTGATTTGCCAATAATTGCTTATCAGGTGAGTGGAGAATATGCGATGTTGAAATTCGCCGCCGCAAATGGCGCCTTTGATTTCGAAGAAGCTTTGTTCGAGACTTTGACCGCCTGCAAAAGGGCAGGCGCGACCGCGATTATAACTTATGGCGCTGTTGAAATTGCGAAAAAAATCGCTTAAAATTTGGCGTGTTATTTTGATCCTAAAATATCGCGGCCAAGTCGTGCAAGGGTTTGCGACAAATCTTTATCTTTAATATTTCTCAAGCTATCTTGCAATTCCTTTTCTTGACTTTCTGGCAATTTTTTTTCTTCGCGCTCGCTTGACTCAATTTCTTTGTTTTCTTGCTTAATTATAATTTTGTGAACCGCTTTAAAACCGTAAAGAATCGCAATTTTTTCGAGCAAAATTTCTGAATTGTTCTGTAAAAAAAAGCCTGCCGAGCTATTAAAAACGCCAATAGTTAATTTTGCGCGCTTTATTTCGCTATCATTTTTGTCAAAAGAAATTGATTTAGGATAACATAATTTTGCATATTTTTTCCCAACAATTTTTTCCCAGTTTTTGGTGATGTTTCCAATGATTAAAAAATTCTGTTTATTGCCAGAAAATAAGGGCTTAATAAGGTTTGTGATCTTGCTTTCTATGTGTTGCGCGCCAAAACTTGTTCTTGTCATCTTGAGTATAAAATTCTTGTTTTTATAACGAAAAAATCAGGAAATTTATTTTGTAGATTTTTCAAGACCTCATCAATTT
>CAMCFD010000065.1 GCA_945874115.1 Rickettsia typhi
GAAAACAGCGCCAATAAAGAATCGGCGAGCTTAAAAATAAAAATTATGAGTTTGTTAAAAATTGAAGAACCACAAAAAAATATTGAGGCAAGCGCTGTAAAATCTGAAGAATTTCCCGTACTTGGAATTGACCTTGGCACTACAAACTCGCTGGTTGGAGTTGTTGTAAATGATGAAGTGCGATTTTTTCCTGATAAGCAAAATCGGCAATTACATAAATCGGTTGTTGCGTTTGACGAGACTGGAAACGTTGTTGCTGTAGGCAATGAAGCTTATGAGGGAAATTTTGTGCATAAAGTTGAGTCGATTAAAAGGCTTATGGGCAGCGATTCTCGAGAGATTTCGGTTGGTAATAAAAAATATAGTCCAGAGCAAATTTCGGCGCAGATTTTGAAATATCTTAAAGAATTGGTCGTAGGTGTTCAAGATTTGAAACCCTTACAAAACCCGATAAAGGCCGTGATTACTGTTCCCGCTTATTTTGACGAAGCGGCAAAAAATGCAACCAAACAGGCGGCACAACTTGCTGGTCTTGAAGTAATTCGCCTTGTTAACGAACCTACAGCGGCGGCTCTTGCTTATGGACTCGACAGTGGTCGCGAGGGAATTTATAGTGTTTATGATTTGGGTGGAGGAACATTCGATGTGTCGATTTTGAAGATGCAAAAAGGGGTGTTTAAGGTTCTTGGAGTAAATGGAAACAACCATTTGGGCGGCGATGATTTTGATGAACTATTAGCAAAAGAATTAAAAATTGAAACAAAATTAGCCCGCAAAATTAAGGAAGAATTATCGAATAAAGAAAAGGTTGTGATTGCGTCCAAAGACAATAACGGCGCGCCTTTACAAATCACACGCGAAAATTTTGAGAAATTAATCGAGCCAAAAATCAACGAGACAATCACTCTCACAACCAATCTTCTCAACGATTTAGGGCTTGAAATTGGCGAAAAATCAAACGAAGTTCAAGGCATAATCTTAGTTGGCGGATCAAGCAGATTGCCGCTTGTGCACCAAAAACTTCGCGAAATTTTTGGCGAAACAAAAATTTATACTGACCTTGATGCTGACTGCGTAGTCGCTCAGGGCGCGGTTTTGCAGGGTTATAATTTAAGTGGCGGCGGAAAAAATCTGTTGCTTGACGTTTTGCCACTTTCGCTTGGAATTGAGATGATGGGCGGCTTGGTAGACAAAATTATCGAACGCAACACGACAATTCCGATCTCTAGGGCCAAAGAATTCACGACTTACGCCGATAATCAAACTGGAATGAAATTGCGCGTCACGCAAGGTGAGCGCGAGTTTGCGAAAGATTGCAGAAGTTTAGCCGAGTTCGAGATAAAAAATATTCCCGTGATGCGAGCAGGAATGGCAAGGGTTTTAGTGACTTTCAAAGTTGATGCTGACGGGCTTTTAACAGTCAGCGCCGAAGAAAAAATCACCGGAAAAAAACAAGAAATTATCGTGAAGCCAACTTATGGAATTGATGAGGCGCAAATTAAAAATATGCTGCTTGATTCGATGAAAAATGCGAAACAAGATATGGCGCAAAGGCTTGAGGCTGAGTCAATTCGCGAGGCGAAACAAAATCTGGCATTTTTGAAACGCGACTTAAAAGAATATGGAAATTTAGTTGATGAAAAAGAAAAAGTGGCGATTGAAGAAGATATTAAAAATCTTGAAAAGGCTTTAGAATTAAGCGCTTCAAGAGAAAATATTATCGCGGCACAAAAGAAATTAGAAGAAAGCAGCGAAAATTTTGTTTTACAAAAAATGAATAAGAGTCTAGAATATTATGTGTCGAAGAGGATTGACGATATTTAAAATACTCTAATACCATTTTAACTTGAAATCAGCATTTTATGCTTCATCTTTTCAAAGATAAAATGGCATTATCTAGGCGCCAAGCTTACCTCGCGCCAATCGAAAAACAGGATGCGAACTTTATGATAGCAGCGGAAAAATAAAAAATGATGAAAAAATTTAAAATACATTCGAAATTCAAGCCAGCCGGAGACCAGCCCCAAGCGATAGAAAAACTTATTGACGGAATTGATAATAACAAAAAAGATCAGGTTTTGCTAGGGATCACCGGCTCGGGAAAAACTTTCACGATGGCAAATATCATCGAGAGAACTCAGCGCCCTACTCTGATAATGGCTCACAATAAAACTTTGGCGGCACAACTTTATGGTGAAATGAAAGAATTTTTCCCAGAAAACGAAGTTGGTTATTTCGTGTCATTTTATGATTATTATCAGCCCGAGGCTTATATTCCTAAGAGCGACACTTATATTGAAAAAGACAGCGCGATTAATGAACAAATCGACAGACTTCGCCACGTCGCCACCCGCGCGCTTTTCGAGCGACGCGACACGATTGTTGTGGCTTCAGTTTCGTGCATTTATGGCATCGGATCACCAGAATATTATTCGAAAATGGTTCTGCGCGTTAAGGTTGGCGAACAATTAAACCGCCAGAAATTTTTGCTAAAATTGGTCGATTTGCAATATAAACGAAACGATGTTGCGTTTGAGCGAAATTCTTTTCGAGTTCGCGGAGACACAGTAGACCTGTTCGCGTCACATTTTGAAGATCGCGCATGGCGCTTGAATTTCTTCGGCGACGAGCTTGACGAAATTTCTGAATTTGACCCGCTAACTGGCGAAATTTTTGAAAAACCAAAAGACATTGCGATTTATCCAAGTTCGCATTATGTCACGCCAAAAGACCAGCTTCATCACGCTTTGATACAAATTCGCGATGATTTAGCAATTCGCCTTAACGAACTTGAAGCGCAAAATCGTATCGTTGAATATCAACGCCTTAAACAGCGCGTAACATATGACATGGAAATGATTTTGACGACCGGAACCTGTAAAGGCATCGAAAATTATTCGCGCTATCTAACAGGAAGAGTCGCAGGAAGCGCTCCTCCGACACTTTTTGAATATTTGCCCGACGATGCTTTGCTTTTTGTCGACGAAAGCCACGTTTCAATTCCCCAAATTGACGGGATGTATAAAGGCGATTTCGCGCGCAAGTCGAACCTTACAGAATATGGCTTTCGCTTGCCAAGTGCACTTGATAACAGGCCATTAAAATTTATTGAGTGGGAAGCGTTCAAGCCACAAACCATCTATGTTTCGGCGACTCCCGGAAAATATGAAATTGCCAAAAATGATAATGGCTTAATTGAGCAAATCATTCGCCCAACTGGACTAATCGACCCACCTTGCGAAATTAGACCTGCAAAAACGCAAATTGACGATTTGATCAAAGAAGTAAAGAAAGTCAAGGAAGCAGGATTTAGAACGCTTGTGACCACGCTCACCAAAAAAATGGCCGAAGATTTAACCGACTATCTCGCCGACGTTGGCATAAATGTGGTTTATATGCACTCAGACGTTGACACGATTGATCGCATCGAAATTATTCAAGATTTGCGCCTTGGCAAACATGATTGCTTGGTTGGCGTGAATTTGCTGCGTGAAGGACTTGATATTCCTGAATGCGCGCTGGTCGCAATTTTAGACGCCGACAAAGAAGGATTTTTGCGCAACGAAACTTCGCTGATTCAAACAATTGGCCGCGCCGCACGAAATGTTGAGGGCCGCGTAATATTATATGCCGACAAAGAAACAAAATCGATCGATCGCGCGCTTAGCGAAACAAACCGACGCCGCAAGATTCAAATTGCTCACAACAAAAAACACAACATCACGCCACAAACCACGAAAAAAGCGATCGGCTCGGCGCTTTCAAATTTATACAGCAAGAAAAATGCGGCGCTTAGAGACAGCGCGCCAGAAGACATCAAAGAAATTATTGAATTAGCTCGCGGCGGAAATTTAGGCGCGCTTGATAAAAAAATCGAGGAATTCAAAAAAGAAATGTTAACTCACGCCACCAATCTTGATTTTGAAAAGGCCGCAAAAGCGCGCGACCGAGTTCGTGAAATGGAAAATATCAAGATTAAATTATAATTTAATTGCGTTTTTTTGGTGAAAATCATTTGATGCAGGACAGATTTTGTGGCTTTATCCTTGCTTTCATGTCAACTTTAAATCATTGAAAAGCTTAGAATTTAAGAACATAAAGACGAATTTTGCAAACCATCTTTGGTCTGGTTTTTTTGACGAAAATTCACTCGCATAATGACGCCACATCACCCGATAAAACTTAGATTATTGCCGTGATTTTTCCTTAGTTTTGGCGAATAACAATCTCGCCAAAACTTTTTGAAAACCAAAAATGCCGCACAAATCAAATTATGCCCCAGCAGCAACCCCTTTCGCATTCGCAAAAGTCTTAACCTGTCTTGCGACCGCGTGCGAAATTGATTTTTTAGGTATGTTATATTCCTCAGGAAAATCATCGGCCTCATTATTAAGATCGCCCTCTTTAAAGACGGTCTTTTCAATATTATTTTCAGCCTTAATCTTTCTGTGTTTACTTTTTTCAACACTCATTATCGAAGAAAGTGTTGCAGAGTGCTTAGATTTAACATCTTCATAACTCGCACTATATTCAGCGCTGTCTTGAATTGAAGGATTCGTGCTGTGTTCAGATTTAATCAAATCATATTTCACCAATCCCGCTCCACCTAAAACATAAATCGAATTATCTTCGACGACAAGATCACCTGCCTTACACTTAATTGACTTCTCGCCACCTTTTTCATGATCTTGAACAACAATCACACAATCTTCTTTCACATAATGAGCACAGCTGAACATTCTTGGAACTCCATCATCAATTTCAATGAAATATTTCGTTGATTTTTGATCAGCGATTCTTGAGCTTAAAATATCTCGAACATCCTCAGGAAGGCCTTCAAGATGTTCTTTTGAAACAGCAGCGCCCATCACAATTAAATCGCCAGCAAAACTTTCGATTCTTCCTCCAACAATTTCAAAACGACCACTTTCGAGTGCAATTTTTAAAGCATCTTTGCCGTCTTCACCTTTCGCCGATAAGTCAATATTTTTCGTAGTTACCGCTGCTTGATTATTTTCGTAAAGATAAAGAACTTCATTAAATTTTGCTCCATCGCCATTTAAAACTGAAGCTCTCAATTCTGCTTCTGCTTGCTTGAATTGATCGACAAATTTTATTTGCTTTCTTGCCATCTCTTCTATTTCGGCAAAAAATGCTTTTTTATTTGGAATTCTTGAAATCATGTTTGGTTGACCCGCAATAAGATTTCGAGGATCAATTTCTTCAGCGACCATTAATTCACCTTTTTCAAGTCGAACAGAAACATTAACACCGCTTGCTAAATCTTTAGCAAGAAGTCCCCTTCCCCCAAAACCGTCACCTGGCGAACCTATTGTTTTGCCTAAATATCTTTCGATCATTTCAATTGGAACAATCACTTGAACAAAACCTTTGCCACCCACGACTCCGCGGCCATTTTGAAAGAATCCTCCTTGCTCTGTCTGAATCGCTACTCCAGCAGCGTCATATTCATATTGTGGCGTCGCTAAAGTAAAAATATCGGTGATTGTTGGCACTTTGCTTTTTGACAATTGATCTTCAAAACCATTATCAATTAACAACTTAACGATGGCGTCAAAATGTTGCGCGTCATTACCACGTCCGTCATCTCGAGCATTTCGAGCAGACTCTCGCGCTAAGGTCAGAGCGTTTTTGCCGTCAACGTCTCTCACTAAAAAGTCAGGGCCATAACATTGAGAAATTGCTTCTTGTTCAACATCAGTCAAAGATTGACTTCTTGACGCTTGCGCCGCTAAACCTTCTAATTGTTGCGATCTAGCCTTGTATGATTTTATAAATTCCTCAATTTTGTCATATTCTCCGGCTTGAATATTTGCCAGAAAATCTTGCTCAGCTGTTAAAATATCGGCGCCGTTTAAAGACTCTAAAGCAAGAATTTTCGCGAATCTTTCATTGCTTCTTTCACGCAAAGGTTTTTTGTTTTGCGCAGTTGTTTCAAGCGCCGTCATTAAAGTTTTATGCGAATCTTTTTTAAAGCCAGAGTCAAGCGCTAGCTGTTGCGCAGTTTTATTATTCGAGGTTTGTACTGACGGATCAAAACCCACGCCACGCAAAAACTGCACCATTTTTTCATCGCCATTTTTTGCCGCAATGTGAAGCGCATTCATCGAGCCAGACAAAGTTGAAGTTTCACAAAAAGCGTTGAAACAATTATTTTCCATAACTGTCGCCATCAATTTCGCGCGAAATTTCAATTCGTCGTGAACGCTGCCTTGCTGGTCTTTCGAGTTTAAAACAAGCAATTTCGCTTCTTGTTCTTTGGCTTTATATTCTTTAAATAATCTTTGAACTGTCGCCAAATCTCCACTTTCAACAGCTTTTAAAAATTCTTTTTCTTTCTTTTTAAATTCATCAACAATAATCACTTTTGGCGTAGTTTTTCTGATCTCTTGCAAAAACTTTTCACCGAATCGGTCTACAACTTCTTTTTCAGAAAGTGGGTTGCCGCTTTTATCAAATATTTCATATTCAAGGTAATAACTTCCCTCTTTTTGTTTCGATTTTCCAAGCAACTCTAAAGATGAATCATCTAAATTTTCAGTGCGAATCGATCCGTCTTCATTATAAAATCTGACGGCGTTACCCTCGCGATAACCCTTATTTAGAACAACTTTAAGCTTTAATTCTTGCGCCGCTTTTTGTCTTAACACCGCATTTTCTTGATCGTCGTTTTTGCCAAATGCATCAAGGCTGAATTGAGGAATTTTTACAAATTCTTCGGCTTTTTGCGGCCACGGATCATTATAAAGCGCGGCTTTTTCTGGCAATTTTTTCGCAAACTTAATTCTTTCGCCAGTGTCAAAAGAAACCGTCGCAACTTTGGGCATTGCGGCCGAAATTGGCTTTGATTTTCCGGCCATTTTAAGCACCGTGTGCATATTTGGTCCAGTCATCGAAACAACTTGAATATTCATTTTGTCATAGGCTCTCATAATTCTGTCGGCGTCTCCGGGTGCTCTGAAATAATCGTGTAATCTTACTAGATTATTTGGAGTCGATTCGAAAACTTTCGAAGAAAAAAACCCCGGAACTTTTGATAGAGAAGAACCTTGATGTCTATTCCCAAACTGCTGGCGGGTGTTGTGAACCTTAATCGGATCATAACCTTTAGTAACCGCGTTATAATGGAAAATTGTGTTCACATCCATCACCACTTCACCGGCTTCTTTACAAACCACGTCTTGCTTGATTCCATCAACATAACGGGTAATTACGTCACCAGCTGCTCTTGCCCTCTGAACCCTAACGTGGCAAGGCGTATTTGGCATTGCGACATAAAACTTATCATATATTTCACTTTCCGGATTATCACAGCGGAATAAAACCTTGACACTGTAAGGATCTCCTGCGGCTTTCGTAATCGAAATTCCCTCAGGCCCATTCGGATTTGCAACCGTGCCAATATGACGAACCGCACTTTTTGCGCGCGATCCCTTAAATTTGCCAGGATGAGCTTCGCGCAGAGCTTTTAGGGCTTCTTGCGAATTATTATAATGAATTTCTGACTGTTCTTTGCTAGATTCAATCACCTTTTCGAATCTTTTTTCAGCCTCAGACCTCAAAGCTGAACGCACCATCAACGCCACTTTTTCGTCTTTTTCTGACCCGTCTTTTTCGTCTTTAAGTTGAATCAAGGCCGATTTTACCAATTGCTGCGACCTTGCGCTATATTCTTCATCAGAAAGCTTGATTTGATCTTCAACCAGCGATTTTTTAACGAAAGTTTGAACAAGACTGACTCCATCTTGATGAATTATCGAATAAGGCGCATCAACTTCTGGTGCCAAAATAGTCTTTCCGTCTCTATCAACTTGAATTTCGTTATTTGGCCCTAAAAGCGGCTTTTCAATTGCGCCGGTCATTTTGACCAAAACATAACTTTTATCGCCTCTTTTGGCGCCCTGAGCAATAACTCGCGCTTTCTCAAGATGGTCGCTTAAATTCGCAGCACCATTTTCGCTTAAATTATATTCCGCAACATGCAAACCACTTTTGTTTAAAACAATGTGATCATGTGGATTTAGAGTGCTTTTCGATTTATTTTCTCTAGAATAACCAGCAATTGTATAACTTAACTTATTTTTAAGCTCATCTTTTTTAACCGGTTTTTCGACAAATTCTCTGCGCTTTGCATCATATTCAAAAGACTTGCCAAGCTTTGCCAATTCTTTTTCAACTAAACTTTCACGCGAATGAATTTGCGGAAAGCCAATGTCCATCCCACCTCTGATTCTCTTAGCGTTAGCGTCTAATTTTTTGTTATCGCGTCGAACAGCATAACCTTTCCACAAAGCTTGAATTTTTATAGCCGCAATTTGTCGCTGCATCGGCTCTACAACTTCTGTTAACGCTTTCTTTTGCGCAAGAT